>NZ_JBXWQZ010000078.1:0-17169 GCF_059612645.1 Ruegeria sp. YKSF131
CCGATATGTTCAATGCCATCGGCCATGTATGCGACCTCTACTCGGCGCAAGAATGTCGGAACTACTTCAAGGCTGCTGGATATGTCTCAGGTTAAAGGCGGGACGCTTTAGAGCCTTTTTCGCGCTGTAACAGGCCCGTCGCCCTGATCCTGAATGCGCTGGATCGCCCGGTCCATCGGCTCGTACACAACCGCCATATGGCTGGCGTTCGCATGCAAAATCATGTTGTCGCCCGAAACCCAGGCCACGTGACCTTTCCAGAACAGCAAATCCCCGCGCTGCGCAGGTGTTCCAGCTGACAGGGCAGCGCCCAAGGCTTGTTCCTGATCGCCGCTATCGCCGGGGCAGGGAATACCGCAGGCCAGCAACGCGGCCTGAACAAGCCCTGAACAATCGATGCCGAACCGGCTGTTGCCGCCCCACAGATAGGGCGTACCCAGGAACAACTCGGCCACGGCAACCGGATCGTGCGGTTTTTCTGCAATAGGGGCCATGTGAACCTTTGGGACAAAACCCAATTCGGTCTGCACAAACCGATCCGTTTCGGCAGTCGCGTGGATTTTACTTCCGAAACTCAGAGACACGAGATCGCGGCTTTTGATATCAGGGGTCAAGTATGCATGTGTTGCGGGCGCATTGATCCAATGCGTTGCAGGTATTTCCTCGGACAGGTGGTCTGTTTCCAGCCAACCAGCATATCCGTCTTTTTCTGCGACGATCCTGCTCCACCCGCCGTGGTTTTCTTTGACGTGAACCGTGTCCCCCAGCAGCAATTGACGATCACGCGGCCCGTCAGGAGCACGCAACAGGTCGACGACCGGTTTGGATACGCGGCGCTTGGTCATAATCCCAATACCTCCGGTAAGGCCGACAGCACCGCGCGTGATCCCTGACCCAGACCGCCTTTTGTGCGGCCGGGTTCATTGCTGGGTTGCCATGCGTAAATGTCAAAATGGATATAGCGGCTAGACCCTACGAACCGGCGCAGAAACAGCGCGGCGGTGATAGACCCGGCAAACCCGCCCGAGGGGGCATTGTCCAGATCGGCAATGCCGGGTTCGATCATCGCCTCGTAGGGTGTGTGAAACGGCATTCTCCAGACCGGATCGGCAGAAGTTTTGGCCGCTTGTGCCAAGGCCAGCGCGCAGCTTTCGTCGTCGGTGTAGAACGGTGCCAGATCAGGGCCCACGGCCACGCGCGCCGCACCGGTCAGCGTCGCCATCGAGATCACCAGATCGGGATTCCCTTCATCCGCCAAAGTCAGCGCATCAGCCAGAACCAGACGCCCTTCGGCATCGGTGTTGTTGATTTCAACGGTCAGGCCCTTGCGTGACGTCAGGATATCACCGGGGCGAAAGGCATTGCCTGAGACTGCGTTTTCAACGGCCGGGATCAGAATCCGCAGTTGCAGGGGAAGGTCCAGCGCCATGATCATCCGGGCCAGTCCCAGCACATTGGCCGCGCCGCCCATGTCTTTTTTCATCAGGCCCATGGAAGCGCCCGGTTTCAAATTCAGCCCGCCGGTGTCGAAACATACACCTTTGCCCACTAGTGTCAGTCTGGGGCCACTGGTGCCCCAGTTCAACTCGATCAGCCGGGGGGCCTGCGCCGCGGCCCGTCCTACTGTGTGAATCATGGGAAAATTCTGATCCAGCAGCGCATGGCCGGTGATCACCTTGCAAGACGCGCCGAACTCATTCGCCAGAACCTCGACCGCTTGCTGCAACTGATCCGGTCCCATGTCCGAAGTGGGCGTGTTGACCAGATCGCGCGTCAGAGCCTCGGCATTTGCCATGGCCTCGATACGGGCGGCGTTGATGCCATCAGGTGCAATCAATGCCGCTGACCCTCCGGTCTGGGACGCGTATCGATCGAAGACATAGCCAGTCATCAGCCAGCCAAGACACTCCATCTCCAAAAGATCCGCAGGAATGCCCGAAGCAATGCCGTAAGTGCCTTCCGGCAGCGCCATGGCCGCTGCGGCAAGGGGGAACCGTTTGCGCGCACGTTTTTCTTCGGTTCCGTAACCAGCCAGCGCGAATTCAATTGCGCCGTTCGTTGCCGGCACAAGCAGGGCCTGCCCCAGAGCGCCGGAAAACCCGTTTGCTGCGACCCAGGACTGCACGCGCTCAGGCTGATCCAGAAGCCAGCCGTCCAAATCCGGCTGCGCGATCACATGAAGCGGTACGGAAGGGTCAGAGGATGGGGCGAAGGACAGAGTCATGGGCGCCTCGGCAGATTGTTTCTGTGCACAGACTAGCCGCGCATAATCTGCCCGCAACCCCTGTCAGACGGAAAGGTTCTGTTGGTCCCAGACGGCTGTCAACGACCGCTCACCAACGCGGATCAGACGTCCCAGCGTCGCGCCCGCTGCTACCGCGTCACCGGCATCGACGGCCTGCGCTACGTCACCTGCAACCCTGGCCAGAACCGTCATCCCGACCTGTTCGGAAATCGCGACCAGCGACCTTGCGCATTTGCGCAGGTCGGCCCACTTGCGCTGACGCCAAAAGCGTTCGCAGTTCGACAGGCGCACTGCCAGTTCTTCGATGGTGCGGCACAGCACATCCAGCGCGTTCTTGTCGCCCAGTTGACGGTAAAGGCCACTTAATTGATCCGAATCCAGACGGACGGATTCCTTGTGTTCAAGCGTGATTATTTTTTTCACCACATTCACCCTAATTCTGACGCCCCCACGGCGCAGGTTTGATACTGGTGGCAAATTCCTTTGCAAAACCTTGCAGAGAAATCGGATAATTGCTCGAATTTTCCTAGAATTCGGTTTAGAGGATCGATCAGCGACAAGAACGGGGACACCGTAATGGAATTTGCCAAACCTTTGCCGAGCTATCTGGTCACGCGGTATCACGGCTGGAAAGCGACCACGTATTCGGAAAACCAGGTCTGGTTCAAGCGGCTGGCAGATGAAGGGCAGCGGCCCCGGGCGATGGTGATCTCCTGCTGCGACAGCCGGGTCCATGTGACTTCGATGTTCGGTGCGGATCAGGGCGATTTCTTTATCCACCGCAATATCGCCAATCTGGTGCCTCCCTATGCGCCGGACGGCGATCATCACGGTACCAGCGCAGCAATCGAGTATGCCGTCACTTCTCTCAAGGTTGCGCATCTGATGGTTCTTGGCCATTCGCAATGCGGTGGCGTTCAGGGCTGTATCGACATGTGCAAGGGTCAGGCGCCGCAACTGGATGCAAAAGAAAGCTTTGTCGGCCGCTGGATGGACATTCTGAAACCAAAATTCGAACTTGTCGCTGATATCGAAGACAGCCTCGAACAAGCCCGACAGCTGGAACGCCAATCGGTTGTCGCGTCGCTTGAAAACCTGATGACGTTCCCGTTTATCTCGTCAGCGGTCGAACAGGGCACTCTGAGCCTGCACGGGTTGTGGACCGATATCGGCGCTGGCGGGTTAGAGAGTTACGATCCCATACAGAAGAAATTCGTTCCGGTCTGACGACAGTTCATAGTGAATAAACGATGAGGAATACGGCTCTGATTCAGAGCCGTTATTTCGTATACTCCATTCATGACGTTTGAATTTGGAGCTTGCTATGAAGATGCTTAAGCGATTTCTCGCAGGGTTGTGCCTCCTTGTTTTACTGTTCATCGCAGTCTCTTACGTGTTGCCCGGCAAGGCGGAAGTGTCCCGCAGCATCACCATCGACGCCCCGGCCGCAGTGATCTTTCCGTTTGTGAATTCCATGCAAGCGACTGAGAAATGGTCCCCCTGGCTGTCACGCGATCCGGAGACGAAACTAAGCTACAGTGGCCCCGATGAAGGTGTCGGCAACAAGTTGAACTGGAGCTCTGATCACGCACAGGTTGGCAGCGGTACGCAGGAAATCGTCGAAAGCGTGGAAAATCAACTGGTCAAAACAGATCTGGACTTTGGGCAGATGGGCACGGCCTCGGCTTCGTTCACACTGAAACCCGATGGTGACGCAACCATCGTGACTTGGGGGTTCGAATCCGATCTGGGGCTCAATCCCATGTCCCGCTGGATGGGGTTGATGATGGATAAATGGGTTGGCGGCGATTACGAGCGCGGGTTGAATAATCTGAAAGTGCTGATCGAAAATAACACCTAGACCCTTCTTGAGATCGCAACATGCGTTCTGGTTTGCCCACCAAGGCAGCGGGGACCTCGCGGATCAATCCAAACGAAACCGCGCGAATTTGCCGAAGTGGTCGGATCCCATGAAGGGGCGCAGTTCGACTGTTCCGGTTGTTCCTTTTGGGAACAAAAGGTTGTCGATTGGCAAGGGTAGGTGCCAGCTGCCAAGATTATGCGTATTCAGGACAGCCCCAAAACTCTGGTTGTCGGCTGCCGCTGCGATCCGCCGGACGCTTGCGCCCCATGGAACCATGTTGAAATCCCCGGCAATCAGAACCGGGCCATCCAGATCCGCAATGCGTTCTGCAATGATCCGGCTTTGGGTTGATTGGTCGTAAGGAAAAGGCCAGCTCAGGTGGATCGATACGATCCAGACCAAAGACCCGTCCGGGGCTTCGACTTGTATTCCGACAAGACCATGACCTTTCAGGCAGAACCCGGACCCTTCGACAATCGGCAAAGTTGTCAGGATGGCAACGTTTTGTTCGGAACGAAACTCACAGATCACCTTTTCGGGGTAATGCTCGAACAGGTTGCTCATGTATTCGCGGTTGTGACTTGAGACTTCCTGCAACGTCACGATCTGAGCATCGGATGCTATGATGTCGTCGGCCAGCGAATACCGCGGCCACGCCCTGCTCATGAGGTTCTTTTGATACAGGGTCAGACACGGACCGTCGCAGTCCTTGGGCGGGGCGGCGAAACTGGTTGCGATTGATCCGACAGCAACAGCGGCAAAGGCCAGGGTCACCAAAGCAAGGTATCTGGCGCGCATATACAGCAGGATCGCGGCACACGGCAAAAGCAGAACGCCGGCTTGCGGGCGGAAAAGCGCAAAGGAATCTCCCACCGCCAGGAATTGCCCAGAAAAGCCGATGAGGATAAGCCCGACCAGAATGCCTGCACATCCAATGATCAGGTATTTTCCAATTCTGCGTTTGGTCGAAATTCCCATACTATACCTCTGATGCCCTGTGCAGGGCACCACCTGTTGTCTGTTCTGGCCCATCCGTCGCGTTCAGGTCCGTGCTTAGCTGGCAAGCACGCCTGAATTTGTCAACAGGTCGGCAATTTGGATTGCCGTCAGCGCTCTGCCGAAGCTTGGGGTCCAGTCGGTGCCTTGATGGGTGCGGCTGATGAAATAGACGGCAAAAGCCGAGCGTCTTTGGAAACTACCTCAGGTCCATCCCCTCAGGCCAATTCAATTCAAGGTTCAAGGTGATGTTTGCCTTTTGATCGGGGGCAATATCCATCTCCCAAGCCAGAATTCCGCGTTGGTTGTCCACATTCTCTTCATTCGGGCGTGGATTGGCGTTCCACGTGATTTCCAGATCGTCCTGCTCGGAATATGGAACCCGGTCCAAAAGGCGCAACGGCCAGGTTTGGTCCGTCAGGTTTTCAATGCTGATTTCAGCCTGTTCGACCCGTTGATTGGACCGCGAAATAATCCCGGTGTCACCGCTGCTGCGGTTCAGGATCTGTCGGGAAAGTGTCAGACCATGGATGGGGCCAAACCCCATCTCGATTTCTTCCCGAGGACCAATTTCCTGCGAGTCTCCGGCAGCAACCAGAACATCGTCTACAAACCACCGTGCGGCAGCAGACTCCAGAAGCCTCTGATCCATTGGGTTGGTGAACCGAGCGGTCCGATACGCCGTGTCATCGCGCCAGGGCACGCCAAGCGCAAAAACCTCGGCAGATTGGGTGATTGCGTCCAATGCGACCTCGGTAATCTCATAACCAGTGGAAACCGAGATGAGATTTGGCAAAGTGTAAGTGATGCCGGTGCCTTCTACTGACGAGGTCAATATCGTGCCAATGGATGTCTCTTCTACCACAACAGGTGCCTCGACAACCGCTTCTGCCAATTTCCCGAAATTTCCCCGTTCTGGTTGCGGTGGCGGTGTTTCGCGTATCCAATGTCGTAATGAAGGCAGCCATGATGCAGCGTTCTGTCCAGTTGGGGCAATGGTCGACACATGCATCGTAACATCGCGCCAGTTTTCACCGGTGTCCTGCGTGATCAGGAGGTTGCGGTCGATCCGAACTGTGGGCGCGTCGCCGGTTGCCAAATGAAACTCGTATCCCGGCGACCATTCTGCGGCATAGGAGTCGATGTACGACACGGTCAAAGCACCTTTTGTTGATGTTTCGGCGGTCACGTCGACGGCAACGAAAACATGGTCATCAGCTTCGGGGATCAGTGCAGCCAGATCAGCCTGAGCAATCAACAAATCTTCTTCCAGCTGTTCCAGTTGCCGCTCGACACCTCGGGCTTCGATTTCAGCCGTTTGGGCTTCTTGCTCGGCGCGCAGAGATTCCTCGGCAATCATGCGGGTGATCTCACGCAGCGTGTTTGGGTCGGCAGGCAGACCTTCATTCTGTCCCAATTGACTAAGAAACAATAAGGATTGGCGTGCAGCCTCGGCGCGAAGACGGGTGGCTTTCGCCTTGTCAGTGACAGCAGTGATCTGATCTTCTATTGCTTCGATCTGGTCCTCGGCCTGCATTACAGCTTCGCTTTTGCGGTCCTGTACCGGGAGGTTTTCAAAGCGTCGCAGCAACGCGGTTTGTGTCAGGCCTTCGGTCAGAACCTGTATTGAAAACAACTGATTTTCGTCATTCGCGGGAATACCCTGCAAGATCAAACGATGTTTGCCAGCAGGAATTTCGTAGGCTCCTGTGCGGATAATGTCGGCTCCTCTGGGGTAAACCGTGACCTCACTGACTTTGGTGTCGATCAAAAATGTTTCAGCATGCAGGACGGTGGGCGTAAGGGCCAGAAGGTAAATCAGGGGTCTCATAATCACTCGCGGAAATCAGGTGTTATATTCCCGCAAAGGTTGCAGCCCGGATGGACGACTGCAAGCACAAAAAAGGGCCGCCTGCAAAGGGCGACCCTTGGGGGTTTTCAGCTTCGCGAGCCCTCAGCCCTTTTTCAGGACTTCCCGGCCCAGCAGTTCGGCGATCTGAACCGCGTTCAGGGCGGCACCCTTGCGCAGGTTGTCGCTGACGCACCACAGGTTCAGACCGTTTTCGATGGTCGAATCCTGGCGGATGCGGCTGATGAATGTGGCAAAGTCGCCTGCGCACTCGATGGGCGAGACGTAGCCACCGGCTTCGCGCTTGTCGATCACCATGATGCCCGGCGCTTCGCGCAGGATATCGCGGGCTTCGTCTTCGTCCAGAAATTCCTCGAACTCGATATTCACGGCCTCGGAATGGCCGACGAAGACCGGAACGCGGACGCAGGTTGCGGTGACCTTGATCGACGGATCGACGATCTTCTTGGTCTCGACAACCATCTTCCACTCTTCCTTGGTCGAGCCGTCTTCCATGAAGACGTCGATCTGCGGAATGACGTTGAAGGCGATCTGTTTCTGGAACTTCTTCGGAGCGACTTCGGTGGTTGGGTTGTAGACGGCCTTGGTCTGATCCCAAAGCTCATCCATACCTTCCTTGCCGGCACCCGAAACCGACTGATAGGTCGACACAACAACGCGCTTGATCTTGGCGCGGTCATGCAGCGGCTTCAGCGCGACAACCATCTGCGCGGTCGAGCAGTTGGGGTTGGCGATTATGTTCTTGTTTTTGTAGTCGTGGATCGCCTGCGGGTTACATTCCGGCACGATCAGCGGAATCTCCGGGTCATAGCGATAGAGCGACGAGTTATCAATCACCACGCAACCCGCCGCCGCCGCTTTTGGAGCGTAGACTTTGGTCGCCTCGGAACCCACGGCAAACAGCGCCATGTCCCAGCCGGTGAAATCGAACGTGTCCAGATCTTTGGTCGTAAGGGTCTTGTCGCCAAAGCTTACTTCGGTACCCAGCGAGCGACGGCTTGCCAGGGCGGCAAGTTCATCAACCGGGAACTGGCGTTCAGCCAGAATGTTCAGCATTTCGCGGCCCACATTACCCGTGGCGCCGACGACTACGACGCGATAGCCCATTTCATGTCTCCAAAGTTAAGGACGCGCGTTCATAGCCGCGTTGCGGCGAAGAAAAAAGGTCTATCAGCGGGGTTTTCAACGACTGATGCCGAATTCAAACGGTTCAATCGTTCAAAAGTCGTTCATAAAGCGCAACCAGCGTCTTTGCCTCGCCCTGAATGTCAAAATTCTGCTCGACATGGGCGCGGGATGCCTGGCCCGCTTGTGACAGGGAATCATTGCTTTTCAGCATTAGGGCAATCGCCTCGACCAAGGCAGGAACATCATCGGGGGTCACCACCTTGCCAAAGGATGGATCAGTAATGATTTCGGAAAACGCGCCGACATCTGTGGCCACGACCGGAACACCGCAGGCCATTGCTTCGAGAGGGGTCAAACCAAATCCCTCCCACCTTTGTGGCGCAACAAACAGGTCCAGGACCTGATACCATTCAGCAATCTGATCTACGGTCACCTCGGGCTTGAAAAGGATGCGATCAGACAAGCCAGCTTTGGCGACTTTAGTCTTCAGTTCGGCCAGAAAAGCGGTGTGTTTCTCGGTTGCCCGGCCCATGACGATGCCTGACACTGTTTCGAACCGTCCGCACACGTCAATCATGGCGTCGACAAAGGCATCCGTGCCTTTTTGGTGTCGGATACGGCCATAACACCCCAACAGTACCCCATCCGGCAGCCCCAGTCGGGCACGGACAGTGGCCTTGTCTGAAGGTGGAACAAAGTCCTGGAGGTTAATGCCATGCATTACCACCTGTGAGTCTCGCTCAAGATACCCTGCGGTTTTGCGCGAGGTTGCAACGACAGCATCCATCTTGCCGATCAGCCATTTGGTATAGCCTGTGTGCGGCCTTTGGGACGCGCTTGTGAACAGCATTTTGAGTTTCAACCGGAACACATTGCGCAGGATGAGCCCCAGCAACATCTCGGTGTTGCGGCGTGCGTGCCAGACCCGCCTTTTACGACGCGACAGGAAAGGCAGTCGACCCAGCGGGATGTGCGGCGTGTCGGCGGGCAGACCTGGTCCAGTGGCGGCAATGTCGATCCATTGCGCCTGCAGCGGAACCAGCCTTGCTATGGTCGCTGTTACGCCCGACAGTCTGCGTTTCAGATTTGGGGCTATGACAACGGGGTCGTTCAACGGACTCTCCTGATGGCTGCGTCAATCCACACTATCCCGGCTGAATAGATAGATCACGCAACCAATGGCAAGGGTAACCGCAAAAAACCCGAATATTGCTGTGTACGGCACGGTTGATCCGTCTTGCACGGTGGCTGCGTGAATACGCCCGGTGACGAATTGAGCAATGCCAACGCCGCCGATGCCGAAAAGATTCAGCAATGTCACACCACGCCCCACCAGATGCGCAGGCACGAAGGCCCGGCCATGAGCCATGATGACCGGAAAGCTGGCACCGGTAAAGCCGATCACGGCCATCAGCAGGACGGACAGCCATATTGCATTGTCAATCCACAGGCAGAGCAGGCCCAGCGCAACTGAACCCAAAGCGTTGCCAGCGAAAACCACCCATTTCCGGGTGCCAAAAATACGGTCCAGTGGTCCGTAGACAAAAGTGCCCGCAATCATGGCCGAGCCCATGATCAGCGTTGCGGTGCCGATCTGAGTGGAACTGAGGTCGAAAACGTCATTCAGGTACGGCCCGGCCCACAGCCCGCGCAGCGCTGCAGCGGGGGCGTAAGCAACCAGCATCAGGGGCAGGATCAGCCACAAGGCAGGCTCCTTCAGCAGATCCAGCAGCGATCCCTTGTGTTCTGTTTCGACCTTCGCAGGGTCGTGAACAGTCAGCCAAAGGCCCAATGCGATTGCGGCGGACACCGCGGCAAGCCCGACCATCGTACCGCGCCACCCCATCCATTCCACGGCAAGCGCGGTTGGATAAGAAGCCACCAGATTTCCAACGGACCCTGCGCCCAGCATCACGGCCGCTAATGTAGCAAACCGCGCCGGAGGGTATTCGCGTGCAAAGATATAGTAGGAGGCCATAAGGACCGGAGAGCACCCGACACCGATCAGGCCCATGGCTATGCTGATGTGCAGGGGCGTTGTTGCGGCTGCGAAAACCGCCGCCCCACCTGCCCCGCCCACCAGAAGCAGCGCGGCGGACGTGAGGCGGGGCCCAATCCTGTCCAGCGCCCATCCGACCGGGATCTGCATGACGGCGAACACGATAAACCAAAGACCGGAAGCAAAGGCCAGATCTTCGGGCGCGGCACTAATGTCACGCTCCAGATCCAGGCTGAGAACCGCAAGGAAAGCACGGAAAAACTGGCTGAGCACATAGCCCAGGCATAAAACCACCAAACCTGCCTGCATATTCAGCCCTTTCCTGCTCGTCCGAGGGAAATGCTTGGCACGCCGTGATGCAACGCACAAGCCTGTGTATATTGTTTCAAAGTTAGGACATGGCTCGCCTTACGGCTATCTTTGTCAAAACACTGATTCCGAGGGGGAGCATGAAAGACCTCCAGTCCGCATTTTACGAAAACCTTCCCTTGCAGCGCGATTTTACCCGTCTGGCAGACCCCGCGCAGTTTTCAAAACTGCCCGATGATTGGGTTCTGGGTGTTGCTGATATTGTCGATTCAACGGGCGAAATCGCGCGGGGCCGGTACAAGACTGTCAATACTGTGGGCGCTGCGGTAATTTCGGCCATGATCAACGCAATGGACGGCGCGTTGTTTCCATATGTCTTTGGCGGCGATGGGGCGGGGTTTGCTGTCCCGCCCGGAAAAGCTGAAACCGCCCGGACTACGCTGGCGGATTTGCGGCGCTGGGCAGATGAAGAATTCTCCATGCCTTTGCGGGCAGCGCTGGTGTCGGTGGCTGATATTCGCAAAGCGGGTAAGGATCTGCGCGTTGCGCGCTATGCACCCTCTACCGGAGTGGATTACGCCATGTTTTCCGGCGGTGGTCTGGCCTGGGCCGAGGCCGGGATGAAAGCCGGGAAAAATATGGTCACACCCGCCGGGCCAGGTGCGCAGCCGGATCTGACAGGCCTGTCTTGCAGGTGGTCCAACAGCCCGGCCCGTCACGGTCAGATCGTTTCGCTGGTCGTACAGCCCACACCGTCAGCAACCGAACGGGACTTTGCCGATCTTGCGCAATCCGTCCTGTCCGCGTCTGAAACACTGGATCGCGCAGGCCATCCGGTGTCGGAAAAGGGTCCGCCCTTAGCGTGGCCTCCACCCGGCCTTGACATCGACGCTCATGTGTCGCGCAACGGGCGTCATGTGATTTTGCACAAACTCGTCCTGCTGGTTCAGAACCTGTTGATCGCAGTATTGTTCAAAACTGGCCTGCGGATGGGACGCTTTGAGCCGGACCATTACAGACATATGGTCAGCAGTAATGCCGATTACCGAAAGTTTGATGACGGGCTGAAAATGACGCTCGACTGCGATCCGGACACGTTGCGCCAAATCGAACACCTGCTTGAAGAGGCGCGTCGCCGGGGGAAGATCAGATACGGTTTGCACGCACAGGACGAGGCGATGATGACATGTATCGTCCCCTCGGCCATGCGGGATGACCATGTGCATTTTGTTGATGGAGCCTCGAGCGGCTATGCGCAGGCCGCTGCGGCCATGCGCAGTTGACTGTTTAGGATGGTTTCCATTGCGCGGCCAGCGCACGAGCCGCTTGCGCCAGCAGCATCACATCTATGCCGACCGCCAGAAATTGTGCGCCCATGTCCAGATAGGTCTGACGTGCTTCGTCATTGGTGGCAAGGATGCCCGGCGCTCTGCCTGCGGCCTTGATCCGGGCCAGGGCGTCCGCGATGACCTCGCGCACCTCGGGTGCGGCGCTGTTGCCCTTGTACCCCATGTCGGTTGACAGATCAGCAGGGCCAATGAAAACGCCATCCACACCTTCGACTTGAAGAATATCATCCAACGCGGCCAATCCGGCGCGGGTTTCCACCTGCAACAACAGGCAGATTTCCTGATCTGCGGTCTGGATATAGTCGCTTGTCGACCCATACATCGTGGCGCGCGATGCCGCTGCACCAACACCCCGCACCCCGTCCGGCGGATAACGGCAGGCACGGACCAAATCCTGCGCCTGAGCGGCGCTTTCGACAATCGGAACCAGTACTGTTTGGGCGCCAGCATCCAGAACCATCTTGATCAGCCAGGTCTCTCCGACAGGAACCCGCACAACGGGATGAGATGCGCTGCTGGCCAAAGCTGTCAGCTGATCCCGGATCGAGCGGATATCATTTGGTGCGTGTTCACCATCGATCACCAGCCAATCGAAACCCGCGGTTCCCATGATCTCGGCGGTGACGGATTCAGCAAAGCTCATCCAGCAGCCAACCTGCAGTTTGCCCTGTATTAGAGCCTGTTTTAATGCGTTTTGTGGGGCTGCCATGCTGAAACCTCATATTTCGACCGCAGGGGGTGAGAAGGACAAGAAGCGGATGTCGATGGCATCTTCAACGGTCGTTTTGAATTGTCCAGCCCGAAATCGGCCCGCATGACGGTGCAAATTCGGGTGCGGGCGCTGCTGCTGCGTGTCGGGTTGCTTGCTTATATCCCGGATTTCGGTGATAATTTTCTTATGACCGACGATCTCCCTCTGACGTCGCGATCTTTGCCCATTGCGCTTTTGCGGGCGCGGGAAAAGGTTATGGGACCCATTCGAGCAATGCTGGCTGACGCTGGCGTCACGGAACAGCAGTGGCGGGTGTTGCGGGTGTTGAACGAAGAAGGCCCACAAGAGCCGACCCACATCGCCGATCGCGCCTGCCTGTTGCTGCCAAGCCTGACGCGCATTCTTCAGAAGTTGGAGAACCGTGGACTGATCACGCGGCGCAGCCATCCGGCTGACCGACGGCGTCAGGTTGTTGAGATCAATACAAAAGGGGTTCAGATCATTCGTGCCAATCTGGCTGCAAGCACGGCCCAGGCGGAACGTATTCGATCTCAGCTTGGACCGGACAAGCATGAGTTACTGCTGGATCTGCTGAACGAGTTGAAGGACCTCGACTCCTGATTATTGGCACTGTATCCGATGTCGTTGGCAGTGACCCCGCCGGAAACTGTAGGGGGAGTCTCCGACGGGGCGGCCAGACCCGGACTGGTCGTTGGTGCCTGGCCCAAGACCGGTTACGTCAAACCTGACGGTCCGGCCTGTGCTTCGGAGTATACGAAAAGCCTGAAATGTGGCTCTGAACAGGGTCTTTTTGGCCCATGGGGGAGGGGCCTAGCACCTATACTCTCCGAAACTGGTTTAGGCAGTTGCCGATCGGTAAATGGGTCAGCGTATGGTTTGTCGACGTCACTTTGGTGGAATGCTTTACCAAAGCTGCTGTTCTGAATTTTGACGCCGCACCGAAATCGGCACGGGCCTGACTACCTGAGGATTTAGCCCGGCTTTTGACTGAGCCAAGAGTTGTTTCGATCTGTTTGTGTACTGGTGAGACCATAAAAACTGATGAAACCAATTTTTGACACGGCGTCAGTCATTCAGGTCAGAATTGAGCCGTTTCACGCTGAAACACCTCCTCGAGATTGGCGAAATACAGCGTGTTTTCCGGGCTTGCTGGCGGGTTTGGCAGACGTAATATGGAAGTTACGCAACCTTCAGGGATTATCATGCCAAACAGCCTGTTTTCGCTTCCGGACCCGATCACCATCCCCGTTGTCGGCGCGGCGGCCGGATATCCCATTGGACGGATCTTCTGCGTTGGTCGAAATTATGCAGCCCATGCCGCAGAAATGGGGAATGAGGTGGATCGCGAGGCACCTTTCTATTTCACTAAATCCGCCCCGAACGCTGTACTCTCAGGTGCGACGGTTCCTTATCCTGCCGGGACCGAAAATTACCACCATGAGATGGAATTGGCATTGGCCATTGGAAAACCCGTGTTTCGCGCCACCAGTGCGCAGGCGTGGGATGCCATTTTTGCCTATGGCTGCGCCCTGGATATGACGCGCCGTGATCTGCAAATCCGCGAGCGCAACAAGCAGCGGCCCTGGGATCTGGGAAAGGACGTCGAAAACGGAGCGGTCTTTGCCCCGTTGACACCAGCTGCCGACTGGACCCCGGAGGATGACAAACGCATTCAGCTAAGCGTAAACGGAGAGTTGCGCCAGAACGCGACCCTGGAGGAGCTGATCTGGAAGATCGACGAGATTGTCATGCACCTGTCCGGCTTTTACCACCTGCGCCCCGGTGACCTAATCCTGACCGGTACGCCGGCTGGCGTTGGTCCAGTCGTTGCAGGGGATGTTCTGACAGGTGAGATTGATGGGCTGGAACCGATCAAATTGTCCCTGTCCGACGCAGAATAGACCCTATTTAGGGTCTTTCAGCCAGTCCTTGGCGAAAGTCACATGTTCCACACCGGCCAGTCGCCGCACCCGGTCCAGCTCGGCGTTCAGGCGTCGGGTACGGGCATCTGACCAACGCACACCGCGCTCGGGCCAGAGCGCTTTGACATGCAGCAGGTCACGATCGCGGTGGGCCTTCATATCGATACGGCCAATCATACGGTCGCCCTCGAGCAAAGGAAAAACGTAGTATCCATAGGTTCGTCTGGCCTCGGGGACGAAAACCTCGATGCGGTAGTGAAAGCCGAACAGCCGCTCGGCCCGGCGGCGGTCGCGCAGCATGGGGTCAAACGGGCTGAGCACGCGAATGCGGCCTGGTGGTTGCGGTACTTCGGTCGTCAGGTTTGGGCGGGCGTATGTCTTGCGCAGGCACCCATCGGCACAGGTGACCTCGATTTCTTCAATATCGCCACTTTCCAGCGACGCCGCGCACCAGTCTTTTGCCTCAGCCGCGCTGACGGTGTCCCAGAAAGCCGCCAACTCTCCGGATGTTGCAAATCCAAGCCGGTCCAATGCGGCGTTGCACAGCCAATCCACGGTCGCTTCGGCATCACAGGGCGTGCTGCCGGGACAGAGATGTGTTTCAATCACGCGCTCTGTCAGATCATAGCGTTTCTGGAACCCATCCCGACCGACGACGGTTAGGGCACCCGAGCGCCACAGATATTCCAGCGCGGTTTTCGATGGGTGCCAGTCCCACCATCCGCCCGAGCCCTTCTTTTCATCCTTGCCAACATCCGAGGACGACACCGCCCCATGGTCGCGGATGTGTTGCAGGACTGTGTCAAACTGCTGTTCGAACCCATCCCGCCGCCAGTTCTTCCACCGCGCCTTCAACATATCAGCATCCCGCTGAAAGCGCAGATGCCAATGCTGATAGAACTTCATCGGAATCACCGCCGCATCGTGCGTCCAATGTTCGAAAAGCGCATTATCCCTTTCATAGAGCCTTTTTAGGTCGGCGCTGCGATAGGCGGGCCTGCGCGAGAACAGGATCATGTCATGGGCACGGGCAACGGTGTTGATGCTATCAAGCTGAACAAATCCAAGCCGGTGGATCAGATCCAGAAGCGCGGAACCTTTGGCCGAGCCTGAGGGTTGTTCACCCAATACGTGCCGGTCCATGAAGATCGCCCGGGCCGTCCGGTTGTCGAGCCTTTTCAGGGATGTGTTCATCGCCGTTTCAGCGTGTCACCATAACTGATCGTGGGGGTCAGAGTAACGCGTGTCTCGATCTCAGTATCAGGATTTTCCAGACGTTCGGCGATGATCTGGGCAGCTTGGCGGCCGATTTCCAGACGACAGGCGTCCATCGTCGCGAGTTTTCGCGGCAAGCCCTGCAAAAGCTCGACATTGTTGAACCCGGCCAAGCCGATCTGTCCCGGAATATCGATACCCTGTTCCAGCAGGTACAGCAGGCCACCGGCCCCGATCATATCGTTCGAGTAATACAGGAAATCCAGCTCGGGTGAGCGTTCCAGCATGGCCTGGGTCATCTCGCGCCCTTTGGCCAGGGCCGATCCACCGGAATAGAACTCGCGATCCTCGATCTCGATCCCGTGCTTGCCAAGAACTTCGGTAAAGCCCTCGAACCGCTTCCGTGCGCGGTGATCCAGCGGCATCTTGGTGCCCATGAAACCGATATGCTGATACCCGGCCTTCAGGATTGCCTGTGCCATTTCGCGCCCCGCGCGGCGGTGTGAGATCCCCACCATCGCATCCACCGGCTTGCCATCCGTGTCCATGATCTCGACCACCGGAATACCTGCCGAATCCAGCATGGCGCGCGCGGCCTCGGTATGTTCAAGCCCCGCAATGATCACGCCGGAAGGCCGCCACGAGAGCATCTCGTACAGCACTTTCTCCTCTTTCTCGGGCAGATAATCGGTTACCCCGACCACCGGTTGCAATTCGGTGTCTTCCAACACCTGATTGATGCCTGTCATCACCTCGGGGAAGACCATATTCGAAAGCGAAGGGATGATCACCGCGATCAGATTAACCCGGCTGGACGCCAATGCGCCCGCGATCTTGTTGGGGACATAGCCAAGCTCCTTGGCGGCGGCCAGAACGCGGGTGCGGGTGGCGTCAGACACATCCCCCCGGTTACGCAGAACCCGGCTTACCGTCATCTCGGATACTCCGGAAGCCTCGGACACATCACGAAGGGTAAGCGGGCGTTTGGTTTCACTGTTCACGGGAGGCACCTGCGTTGTTGTTTTGTCCGATGGTAGCGTGAACAGGTCGGCGTGTACAACAATTGTGCAAAGGCGATGACAACCCGGAAAATCCCGGTTACAGAGAGCCTGGCACGGCCCCGTGGCTCAACTGGATAGAGCAGCCCCCTCCTAAGGGGCAGGTTGCAGGTTCGAATCCTGCCGGGGTCACCAGACTTCTCTAAAAAAGTATGTACTTTCCATACCTTAGATATTTCTTGCGCTTCGGAAGGTGACACATTAGGTGACACATGACGAAGAATTGGTTCAGATACGGCACCATAAGAATGACGATCAAACACGTTCAATGGCGTGGTGGTAGGGCGAACTACCGTCGCAGAATTCCAGAGGACTTACAGGTTCACTATGCCGGGAAGGAATTTTTCTTCCAATCCCTGAAAACCCGAGACCCTGCGGAGGCCGCTAGAAAAGCGCAGCAGACCACGAAGCGGCTAGACCGTGAATGGGACCTCTTGAGGTCAAATGATGGCAACGAATTGGCCCTTCGAGAAGAGGCGAT
>NZ_JBXWQZ010000079.1:0-16916 GCF_059612645.1 Ruegeria sp. YKSF131
CACCGTCTCTCCGGTGCGTCTCAACCGTCTTTCCAGTCCGTCAGGCCAACCTCAGCTGCGCCGGTGAAGGGGTATTTACGGATTAGAATCCCTACCCGCAAGCGGAAAATGACGATATTGATCTTTTTTTTGAGTTTTCTTTGTTTATTATTTTATTTCAATAACTTATACCCCATCACAATTGCCCGCCACCCTTCCGTCCGGGTGCTATTAGGCATGATCTGACCGGCAAGCCCCAAAAAACAAAAGGGGCCGACACAAGATATTGAGTCTCCGCGATTTCAAGATACAAGTCAGGGCGACTCGAAACGGGAAAACGAGTCGGATTTGCGGCCAGAATACGGTCAAAAACCTCTCACCCCCGACGGACGCCTTGTACTGCGGGTCGCTCCCTGCCGGGATGTGGACGCATCAGGCACAATGTCGGCTATTGAACGCCCTGTCTTGCGCATCCCCTAAAGATGCGGTCAGGTTCCACCAATTCACTCTTCGATCCGAAAGCAGATCAGCAATGGCGCGCAATGTTCAGTTTCCTTTGGTCAGAACCGTCGGATTTGATGGCGCGCTGGTGACCTTTGCAGACAAGATGACCGACACCGCGAACCGGGCAGCGCTGGCGTTTCGGGCAGAAGTGGATCGTCTGCACTGGGATGAGGTGACCGAGTCGTCAGCCTCCCTGGGCTCGGCCTTTGTTCGGTTCGACACGCAGCGCATCTCTCATCAGAAGATGCTGCAAAAGCTTAGGGAACTGGTTGAGCAAAAGGACTGGTACACTACACCGCTGCCTGCCGGCCGCAGGTTGTGGCGCGTTCCGACGGTTTACGGGACCGACCTTGCGCCCCAGCTTGACAATGCCGCCGCTGCTGCCGGCCTGACACCAGACGAAGCAATACGTAGGCTTGGACAGTCCCGCGTGCGGGTTCTGACCATCGGCTTCGCTCCGGGGCAGCCTTACCTTGGACCTCTGGGGCCCGAGTTCAACATTCCCCGGCTGCAAAGCCTGACCCCCATGGTGCCGGAAGGCGCTTTGGTTCTGGCGATCTCGCAATTTGTTCTGTTTTCCGGGCCGACACCAACCGGGTGGCGGCATATCGGACAGACCGCCTTTCGGTGTTTCCGCCCCGAAAGGGCCGAGGCCTTTACCCTTAGACCCGGCGATGAGCTGTTGTTCAAGCCCGTTTCCCGCGACGTTCTGGAACACATCAAGGCCAACAACGAGGACGGCACAGGCGGCGCAACCTGTGAGGAGATTGCACCATGAGCCTGATCGTCCACCGGATTGGCCCGGCCTGCACCATTCAGGATCAGGGGCGCACAGGCTATCTGGATCAGGGGCTGTCCCGGTCGGGGGCGGCGGACATTCTGGCCTTGCACGAAGGGGCGGCGTTGCTGGATCAAAGCGCAATACTTGCGGCGCTGGAAATGGCCGGGATGGGGGGCGAGTTCGAGGCGACGCATAACATGCGCATCGCCCTGACTGGCGCGCGGATGCAGGCCAGTATTGATGGCGGCCCTGTGGCCTGGAACGCGTCGCACCAACTGATCGCCGGGCAAAGGCTGGTTATCGGGGCGACGCTGGCTGGAAACTATGGCTATCTGCATGTGGGCGGAGGTATCGATGCCGAGGTTTTTCTGGGGTCCCGCTCAACCCATCTGACAGCGCGGATAGGCCGGGCGCTACAGCAGGGTGACAGGCTGACCTGTGGACCGGATGCAGGCAACAGCGGGATGAAACTGGCTGCTGCCGAGCGGTTTTCGGGCGGGGTGCTGCATGTGATTGCCAGCTTTCAGACCCCTTTGTTTGATGGCGCAACACTTGAACGGTTTGCCCAAACCAATTTCCGGCGCGGCGCACGCGCCAACCGGATGGGCATGCAGCTGGACAGCGACGGCGACGGCTTTGCTGCCTCAGGCCAGCTGAATATCCTGTCCGAGGTGATCACCCCCGGCGATATCCAGATGACCGGTACTGGCGACCCGTTCATCCTGTTGCCGGAATGTCAGACCACGGGCGGGTACCCTCGTATCGCGACCGTTCTGCCATGCGATATGCCCCGCGCGGCACAGACACCCGCAGGCGGCGACATCCGGTTCGAATTTGTCAGCATGGAACAGGCAGAAGAAATGCATAAAACGTTCCTGTCAGACCTTGCGCGCCTGCCCTCAAAAGTCGAGGCGCTGGTGCGTGATCCCCATGACATACCGGACCTGTTGTCCTACCAATTGATCGGCGGAGTGATCTCTGCCACCGACTAAGGAGATGTGCCAATGCCAAGCGTCGATCTGAATGCCGATATGGGGGAAAGCTTTGGCCCCTGGAAAATGGGCGATGACGAAAGCCTTTTGAAAATCATCACCTCGGCCAACATCGCCTGTGGGTTTCATGCCGGTGATCCGGATGTGATGGCATCAACGATGAAACTGGCGGCCGAAAACGACGTCGGCATCGGCGCGCATCCCGGCTTTCCCGATCTGCAGGGATTTGGTCGGCGGAACATGAAGCTGCCCCATGACAACCTCCGCAATCTGGTCCGGTATCAGTTGGGGGCCGCAATCGGCATGGCCAACGCGGTTGGCACCAAAGTACGGCACCTGAAACTGCACGGGGCGCTGGCCAATATGTGTTCAGCCGATATCGATATGGCGCGCGCCTGTTATCAGGGCGCATTGGATGTTGATCCCGATATCATCGTCATGGTGCTGGCCGCGACAAAACAGGAAGAGGCCGTGCGTGAGCTCGGGTGCAGCTGGGTGGGCGAGATTTTTGCCGACCGTGCATATAATGACGACGGAACACTGGTTGACCGCTGCCAGACCGGCGCCGTCATCCACGATGCCGAGGTCGCAGGCCCGCGCATCCTGAACATGGTCCGCGAAGGTGCGATCATCACCGAAAGCGGCAAGCGGCTGGAAACATCCATCGACACGATCTGCCTTCATGGAGACGGCCCGACCGCGGTTCAAATCGCTCGCTCGGTTCGCGACAACCTGATCGGGGGCGGTGTCGAGGTCACGAAATTCACCCGCTGAACATCATGCGTTAACGTCGGCAACCCAATTTCACGACTGTTGCCCGTACAGCTCTCAGCGCCTAGCATGACGGGCAAGCACATGTTCTGAAACCTACAATTTCAAACGATAGCTCGCCCCGGTCGGGGTTCCGCGCACGGAGGTAGTCGAATGTCCTTTGATCTGATGTCCTATCAACCCCGAGGCGACAAGAAGAACTCGGACTTCTTTGCGGAATACCTGCCGAAAATCTACGAGCGCCGGACAAGTTCGGGAATTGCCGATCAGGTCGGGCCAATGCGCGCGATCTGTATGCAGGTCGAAACCGGCGCGCTGTTCGATACGCTGGTCGAGCTTTACGTGATGACACCCTATCGCCACACCGCCAGCTATCTGGGGCAGACCCACAAATTCTCGATCCTGCATTCGCATCCCGACTATCCCGCGCTGATCGTGATGGCCCCGCACAGCCCGGGTTTCGAAGACTTTATTCCCCGCATCAATCGCATGTACCCGCTGGCCCGCAACACACCCCAAACGCGGTATGTTGGCGAGGTTTTCGCGGCCTGTGATCTGAAGGCGCTGACCGGGACGCTTGAGGATCAGAACATCCGCTTCGAATATGCCGGAGACACCGAAAACCCGTTCTACACATTGGACGGCTTCCGGTTCACGACCCCTTCGGATTTCACCTGTAACCGGGTCGGATATTCGACACATGATTTCAACGACACAGACAGCCTGGGCCTTGGTGATCGCGTGTTGCTGAGTGACGCGGAACAAGCCCGGCTGGATCAGGCCGCCGCTTTCGGATCGGACAGCAAAATCGCGCCTTTGATGCTGGGCATTGATCATCTGGCGACGCGCGTGCTGGCGGGTGAGCGCGAGGATGCGATCCTCGAATTCCTGACCATGGTGCCCTACTATTTCTGGGGGGCCTACAACATCTTCGACATGAACTCATCAACCAACGTGAACCGCAACGCCAATGTGGATGATGACAAGAAATCCCCGGCCAAGGTTTTCACGGCCAATAACACGCCGTCCTTCGTCAACTCATTCGCCAAGCTGCCGATGCCGACCGAAGATTTTGTGCGCAATTTTGGCCGTCGCCTGCATCACATGGCAGTCGAGATCAAGGATGGCGATCATGGCGCCGGGGAAAAGAATGTCGACTTTGTCGTGAACACGCTGAAGGACAAGGGCGTGCCGTTCCTGGCGCATGTAGTGGGCGAATGCAAAGACGACCCGAACCTGAAGCAGATCTTCTCAAAACACTCGAAGAACACGCTGCTGATCACCGAATATATCGAGCGGTGTCACAAGTATGACGGGTTCTTCACCAAGGACAATGTCGCCGCCCTGACCGCCGCCGCGGGACAGGACGAGCAATATCAGCACGGTCACGTCTTCGATTAAAAAAAGGCTGCGGATGACCGCAGCCCAGACCCAACAGGAGAGAATATGCCGGACCTTATGATGGCCCGATCATGAAACAGGTGACATTGCGGGCTTGCAGGCGGCGACACGCCAGATCGGCCTGTTCCCGCGTCATGCCTTGGAATGTCGCGTCAAAGCCGCGCGAGCTCTGACTGACCTTGCGCAGACTGCCATCCAGCGTGGTCATCTCCGACAGCGCCGTTTTCAGCAGAACCTTCTCGGCCTCGTATCGTGTGGTGTAGCGGCCCACATTGACCCCCCACAGATGCCCACCGGACGAAGACAGGCGGGTAACCACTTCCTGCTCGGGCTCTGGCTGGCTGACGGGCTCGGTCGAGGCCAGCACCAGATTGTCCGGGCGCAGCGCCGGTCGGGTATCGGATGTTTCAACTGGTGGGGCGGCTGGGGTTATATCCGCTTCGGCAATCGCTGCGGCAATGCCGCTGCTGATACGGTCGCTGTTCTGGTCTGCCGATGCCGCAACCGCACTTGCAACCTGTGTCGCGGCGCTGGGGCGCCCAAGCGGGCGCAGGCTGGATTTCGGTGCGCCGCTCAGCGCTGCGACCTGGGTATCGCCCCCCAACCCGGCATTGCCCGCATAAACCGGGCGCTCAGGCTTGCGAATGGGTGCGCGCGACGGGGCAAGGCGAAACCCCAGATCCAGCAGTTCCGCAACCTTGGCGTTCCGCGACTCTCCGGATTTTCCGCCAAAGACAGTTGCGATGATACGCTCATCCTTGCGTTTGGCCGACGCCACCAGGTTGAACCCCGCCGCACGTGTGTATCCGGTCTTTATTCCGTCCGCACCCTTATAGGCTGCCAGCAGGCGGCGGTTGGTGTTGGGAACAGTCTTGATACCGGCATCCGTCGATTGGCGCGAGAACAGGTTATAATACTGCGGGTAATCGTACAGCAGATGCCGTCCCAGCGTGGTCATGTCGCGCGCGCTGGACAGGTGCCCTGCCTCAGTCAGACCATGCGCATTCTTGAAAGTTGTGCGGCTCATGCCCATCGCTTTGGCGGTTCGGGTCATGCGGCGGGCAAAGGCCGCTTCCGAGCCACTGATGGCAATGCCGATCGCCGTAGCCGCGTCATTGGCCGATTTTACCGCAGCAGCACGGATCAGATAGCGGAACGCAATCGTCTGGCCCGCGCGCAGGCCCAACTTCGACGGGGGCTCGGCCGCTGCCTTCTGGGTAATCCGAACGGGTGTATCCAGCGTGATCTCGCCGTTTCGCACCGCCTCAAACGCGATATACAGCGTCATCATCTTGGTCAGCGAGGCCGGGTGCAAGCGCGCATCCGCATTGCGTGAATGCAGCTCCTCGCCAGTTCGGGCGTCGATCACCATAGCTGCATAAGGCGCCGCCATGGACCTGAGCGGCGCAAACGCCAGCACACATAGCAACGCTATAAGGAAAAAGCCCATTCGGGCCGGAACTGTCCGCCGAATCTGCACGATCTTTGCCTCTGTCTGCCTCGCGCCGCCGGGTTTTCCCGGTCAGCAATGTTTGTTTTATTATCCCCAAGGCTATCACAGCGACCCAATGAAATAAACCGAAAGCTGAGGTTTTCGCGGTTTCGTTTCATGTCCCGGCAGAGGCTATATCTTGCGGATACAGCCATCAAGACCACCAGATGCGCGATAAAAGCGAAGCTTCGTCAGGATGCGGCTGGGTTTATGCGAAACTGAGGCGAAAAGGCAACATCACTTCAGGTCGCGCAGCAGATCGGCCAGATCGCCCAAATCTCTCAACTCGCGGAATCGGGGGCTGTCGACAGGGGCTTCGGCATGTTCCACCTCCCAAACCAGACCGTGGGGCACATAGACACCCCAGCACCCGGCCTGAATGGGGGCCACGACATCCGAGCGCATGGAATTGCCGATCATCATCGCGGCAGTCGGGCCATCACCGTGACGGTCGAATACGAACCGATAGGTTTCGGGGGTCTTTTCGGATACGATTTCGACACCATCGAACAGATCGCCCAGCCCGGACTGGGCCAGTTTGCGTTCCTGATCGATCAGGTCGCCCTTGGTGATCAGAATGACCCGGTACGCATCGGCAACACCTTCGACGGCCTCGCGGGCATGGGGCAACAGCTCGATCGGATGGGCCAACATTTCTTGCCCTGCTTCGATCAGCTGCCGGATGACCGACGCAGGAACGAGGCTTTCGGTAACTTCGATCGCAGTTTCGATCATCGACAAGACAAACCCCTTGATGCCATACCCATAGCGCTGAATGTTGCGTTTTTCAGCAGCAAGAAGTCGCTCCATCAGGTGATCACGATTGGCATGATCGGCCAAGAGTTCAGCAAAACGAGCCTGCGTCAGCTGAAAAAACCGTTCGTTATGCCAAAGGGTATCGTCCGCATCGAACCCGATTGTCGTCAGCTTGGTCGTCATCCTGTTTACGTCCGCTTGCTCTTTTCACCGGCCATGCACACGTTATATAAGCGCCAAGATAAACCCCAAGCCTGAATCGGACAGTTGCACACGATGCTTGAAATGACCTGGATGATGTCTGACAAGCCGGACGACGACAGTGACGCGTCCGTCCTGGTACAGACACGCCCAAAAACCAAGCGTCCGCCTTTATACAAGGTCCTGTTGCTGAACGACGACTATACACCGATGGAGTTTGTGGTGCATGTACTTGAACGCTTCTTCGGCATGACCCATGCACAGGCGTTCGAGATCATGCTGACCGTTCACAAGAAAGGTGTAGCCGTTGTCGGGGTTTTCAGCCACGAGATTGCCGAGACCAAAGTTGGTCAGGTGATGGATTTTGCCCGCAGGCACCAGCACCCTTTGCAATGCACAATGGAACGCGAAGAGTAAGGCCTTTGGCCTGACGTTTTCCCTTCACTCAGCCGGAATTGCCCATGTCCCCTCGTCTGGAACTTGCCTTGCAAAACGGCCTGACGCTGTCCCCCCCTCTTAGTGTGATCTGCCCTACACCGGATCATGATCTGTCTGCGCTGGCGGGCGGGGCGCAAGTTGTGCAGCCCTTCAAACCCTTTCATGACCATTTCACCGCGCAGGGTTTTGAAACGGTGCCCGACGCGGACGGCTCTTGTCAGGACGCAATTGTCTTTCTGCCCCGCGCCAAAGCACTGGCACGGTCGCTGATTCAGCAGGCCTGTGCGCGGGCGAGCGGCCTGGTTGTCATCGACGGTGCCAAGACCGATGGTGTGGACAGCATATTGAAGGATGTGCGCAAGCGGGTTCCGGTCGAGGGACCGATTTCCAAAGCACATGGTAAGATTTTCTGGTTTCAGGCCGATGATCTGGCCTTTGTGGACTGGGCCGCGCAGAAACAGCAGATGGTTGGCGGATACTACACGGCACCGGGTGTGTTTTCAGCGGACGGGATTGATCCTGCCTCGGCCCTGTTACTGAAGACCTTGCCTGACCGGCTTGGCCCCCGCGTGGCCGATCTGGGGGCGGGATGGGGATATCTGTCTGCGGAAATCCTGAAACGCGGTGGGGTAAGCTCGTTGCATCTGGTCGAAGCGGACCATGCGGCGCTGACCTGCGCGCGGCTTAATGTCACCCAATCCCAGGCGCATTTTCACTGGAGCGATGCCGTATCCTGGACCGCGCCGGAGCCTATCGACACCGTTGTGATGAACCCGCCATATCACACGTCACGCAGCGCGGATCCCGCCTTGGGGCAAGGGTTTATAACCTCCGCCGCCCGCAATCTGACACGCAACGGAACCCTTTGGATGGTCGCCAACCGGCACCTTCCCTACGAAGCTACACTGAACGAACATTTCGCTCAGGTCGGTGAAATTGCCGGCGACAACCGGTTCAAGGTATTCCAGGCCTCTCGCCCTCGGCGTTAAGGCCCGTTAACCTGCGCCCCAATTCAGGAGGATTCGGATGTCCTTTTCCATCGCTGGCAAGACAGCAATCGTAACGGGCGGGGCAAGTGGCATCGGCCTGGCCATCGGGCGGCATTTCGCGGATGCGGGCGCAAATGTCATGTTTGCCGACATAGACGAAAAACGCCTGATCGACGAACTTGGAGAACAAGCCGAAGACAGCAATATCCGATATTTTGCGGGCGATCTGCGCGAAAAGCTGACCATTGCCAACCTGTTATCTGCGACGCTGGATGCGTTCGACCAGGTGGATATTCTGGTCAACGGTGCACGGCAAGTGATCCCGTCTGATCCGCTGGATCCGGATGACGATTCGATGCGCACCCTGCTGAACCAGAACCTGATGCCCGCCTTGCGGCTCAGCCAACTGGTTGCAAAGCGCATGATCAAGCAGGCCGACGGCGATCTCGAAAACCCGGCAGGGACGATCATCAACCTGTCCTCGATCGCGGCCCGACGGACCCACCCCGATCTGATGGCCTATTCCGTCTCGACCGCAGCACTGGACCAGTTGACCCGATCTCTTGCGGTCGCGCTGGCTCCGAAGCGGATCCGCGTCAACTCGATTGCGCTGGGTTCGGTCATGAGCGCATCACTGCAATCGACCCTCAAGGACAATCGCGATTACCGCGTCGATATCGAAAAGCACACACCCCTGGCCCGTATCGCCTCGGCCACGGAACTGACGGAAACCGCGCAATATCTTGCGTCTGATGCCGCCGGTTTCGTCACCGGGCAGATCCTGACAATCGACGGTGGCCGTACCCTGCTTGACCCAGTCGCGGCCCCTGCACATTAAGACCCATGTTCAAAACAGAAAAATCTACCGCCTCCGCCTGGTTTCGCCAATTGCGCGATGACATCGTTGCAGCGTTCGAAGCCCTCGAAGACAGCCACACCAACGGGCCGTTTGCCGATGCCGCACCCGGGCGGTTCGAGGTCAAGGAAACCAAACGCCAGTCGGACGATGGGTCAGACGCGGGCGGCGGGTTGATGTCGGTCATGCGCGGCGGTCGAGTGTTTGAAAAAGTAGGTGTCAATGTCTCGACCGTCTACGGCACGCTGGGCGAACGTGCGCAACAGGCAATGGCGGCGCGCAAAGGCATCCCCGGAATGACCGAAGACCCGCGCTTCTGGGCGTCGGGGATCAGCCTTGTGGCCCATATGCAGAACCCCCATACCCCGGCGGTTCACATGAACACACGCATGTTTTGGACACCCCATGCCTGGTGGTTCGGTGGCGGCTCGGACCTCAACCCCTGCATCGAGTATCGCGAGGACACCGCGCATTTCCACGCCACGCAAAAGGCGCATCTGGACCCGCACGGACCCGCCCATTACCCGCGCCTCAAGGACTGGGCCGACGAATATTTCTACATCCCTCACCGCAAACGCGCGCGCGGCGTCGGCGGGATCTTCATGGACGACTATTGCACCGGTGACTGGCAGGCGGATTTCGCCCTGACACAGGATATTGGCAGAGCCTTTCTGCCCGCCTTCCTGCCCTTGGTTGAAAAGCGCCGCGTTCAGAACTTCTCAGAGGCGGACAAGACCACCCAACTGGTGCATCGCGGCCTTTATGCGGAATACAACCTTGTCTATGACCGGGGCACAAAGTTCGGTCTGGAAACCGGGCATGACCCGGATGCCGTTCTGATGAGCTTGCCGCCGATGGCAAAATGGGTCTGACGATCAGAACGGGTCCGTGATGAAATTGTCGTAGCAGTAGTTCTGCGCCGACACCGCCGACATGTTTGCTCCGACTTTCTTGACCGTGATCGAATAGCCGGGTTTCGTATCGGCCCCCGGCGGCGGGGTCATGGAGAACTGCACTGTTCGCACGCCGGGTTCATACGCCCGCCAGATATAGATCCTCTGCGAGTTCGGAACGCCAAGTGTGCGAATGGCATAATCTCCGATCCCGCACCAATAATTGACAGGCGCGGATGATCCGACAGCCTTCACCTCGTAAACGCCGTTCGGCAAGGGCGTGATCTCGGTACGGAACTGCGGCCGGACTGACAGGCCGAACCCAACGGCCCCGGCCACCGCAGGCGCTAAAATAAATGTGGCAGCGATGAATGGCTTGAGAAAACGCATGATCCAGATATCCCAAAACAATGGCACCAATACCGATAGCATAACCACGACACCCTACGAGTAAAGTGGGGCACACCAGCTACGCGGACACAGTTATTTGGGGAATTCCCACTATTCATATCGCCGGAAACGAGTACACTACCCGAAAGCATTTATAACACATCAAACTATCGGCAATTCCGTTGACCAAGAGCTTTCCAAAAGACTGGTTCGATTTCCCGCCTGAGAAATACGCGGATCTGGGTGCGATGTTCTATCTCGCGGGGCTTACGAAAACGCACCAGAAACGTAACCTTGCGCAGGTTCTTTATGCGTTCGAAACCCCGTTTCGTCTGGGCCAATACCAGATCTTCAGACAGAATGGCTTTCCCCGCGGATTTGTCACTTTTGCCGGTCTCAGCCCCGAGGCCGAGTATCGCTATGCGGTGAAAGAAACCTTTCTGACGGACAAGGATTTTACCAGCGGGTCATCCTTTTGGATCATCGACCTTGTCGCGCCGTTTGGACAGACCAGTCAGATTGTTGATATCCTCAAGCAAGAGATCCCGCATCCGCGCGTGCGCACCAACCGAATGGACAGCGACATGACACGCAACCGGATTGTCGAATGGACGCGGGACGAAGCAGGCGAGGTTCATATGCGCCTGTACCGAAAAAAGGAATTTGAGCGGGTGTTGCAACAAGGCGAGGTCTAGTTGGTTTCAGTTCCGATCACTGGTGAATTGACCGGCGACGTGACCGGGTCCCCACCCAATGTGGCGATGGGGCAACCCACCCTGAACAACGGAAACTTCACGCCGCTGACCCAAACCTGGACGATTGCGACACCTCCTGCCAACGGCACCGCGACGATAGACCCAAATACCGGAGAGTGGACCTATACGGTCGATCCGACGTATTTCGACAGCCTCGACAATGGTGAAGTTGTCTTTGACTCCTTCTTCATCAGCGTCTCAGGGACAACGCAAACCGGTCCTGTCACACTTCCGTTTACCGGCTCTCCGGATCCGGTCGAAGTGGTCATAAGGATCGAAGGCGTCTGTTTCGCAGCTGGAACCCTGATCGAGGCTGAGGACGGTCCCCGTGCCATCGAGTCCCTGAACGTCGGGGACAAGGTGGCGACAGCCGATCACGGGTTGCAACCTGTTCGTTGGATCGAAAGCAGCACGATCCCGCCCGACCGATTGCGCACCGAACCTGCGATACGGCCCGTTCGCATCTCGGCAGGCAGTCTGGGGCCTAACACCCCCGCGCGAGACCTGCTGGTGTCTCAGCAGCACCGTATTCTGGTGAAGGGCCCCTGGGTTGAGCTGCTTTTCGGAACCGCCGAAGCGCTGGTTGCCGCCAAGCACCTGTGCCGATGGCATGGAATAGGGCTCGATACCTCGGTTGAAACGGTCGAGTATTTGCACATCCTGCTGGATCGGCACGAAATCCTTTCGGCGGATGGAGCACAAGCAGAAAGCCTGTTTCTGGGGGAAGAGGCGCTACATACACTTTCATCCGACGCGCTTCAGGAACTGGCCGCAATATTTCCCGACCGTCCCTGCTCTGGACATCAGGGGTTTGGACGCGCCGCACGCCTTATCCTGCTGGAACACGAAGCCCGCGCACTTGCCTGAGGTCAGGTGCCGGTCCCGATGCGGCCACCGACATTCTGCGGGGCCAGCGCAACCGTCTTGATCACGGCATGGCATGTGCTGCCCGGCTGCAAGTTCAACGCCGCAACCGACCGGCGCGTGACCCGCGCCAGAACAGTCCCTGCCGGTGTCCTGACCGACACGATCGCACCGGGACCTTCGCCCGACCGGATCGAGTCGACCGTCCCGCTGAGCACGTTCAATGCCGACAGACCCTCGGGTTTTTGGACGGACAGGATCACCTCCTGCGCCGGAATGCGAATTCGCAGATGCGTGCCGACCTCCTGCCCGATACGTGGCAGAAACAGACGCGCGCCATTTGCGTTCAGCTCGGTCAACCCGTCGGTGTGGTGCTTCAGCACCTGCACCTCCAGCACGGCACCGATCGCGCGCACACCTGCCGGTGCCACAGTCGGGTCAGACAGAACCTCGGACGCGGGGCCGTGGCGGACGACCCTGCCATCCTGCAAAGCGACAACCGATGTGGCCAGACGGGCCACCTCGTCGGCCGAGTGGGTCACATACAGGATCGGGACAGACACCTCATCCCTGAGACGCTCGAAATAGGGCAGGATCTCCGCCTTGCGGGCCTCGTCCAGCGCCGCAAGCGGTTCATCCGCAAGGATCAGCCGCGGGCTGGCCAGCAACGCCCTGCCTATCGACACGCGCTGTTTTTCGCCCCCTGACAACCCGGCTGGACGGCGGTTCAGAAGGTGGCCGATCCCCAGCATCTCGATGACCTTTTCCGGGTCTTCCCGCCGCGCGCTTTTAGGGGCGAACCACCGGCCATAGGCAAGGTTCTGGCGCACGGTCAGATGCGGGAACAACCGCCCCTCCTGAAAAATATAGCCCAACCGCCTCCGGTGCGGCGGCAGCCAATGCCCCCTATCGGTGTCAAACAACACCCAGTCATCCACGGCCACCCTGCCCGCGCGCGGCCGCAGCAATCCGGCCACCGCGTTGACAATCGTGGTCTTGCCCGACCCGGAACGCCCGAACAGCACGGTCACACCGGATGGGGCGTCAAAACTGACCTCCAGATCGATCCCCGGCAGTTGATGGTGCAAACGAACAGACAAGCTCATGATCCGGCCACCCGCGCGGCGGCGCGCCGTCCCACATATTCCGACAGCAGCAACGCGCCCATGGCGATGACGATCGAGATCAGGACCAGCCTTGTTGCAGCAGCCTCGCCCCCCGGTACCTGCAAAAAGGCGTAAACAGCCGATGGCAATGTCTGCGTCTGTCCCGGAATATTCGACACGAATGTAATCGTGGCCCCAAACTCACCCATGGCCTTGGCAAAGGCCAGAATGGCCCCGGCGATGACACCGGGCAGGATCATCGGCAAGGTTACGGTCAGAAACACCATAGGCCGCGACGCCCCCAGCGTCGCCCCAGCCTGTTCCAGCTTCGGGTCAACCGCCTCGATCGACAGACGTATCGCCCGGACCATCAGCGGAAACGCCATGATACCTGCGGCCAGCGCGGCCCCAGTCCAGCGAAAGGCGACCACAATGCCGAACTCGGCCAAAAACCGCCCCAACGGCCCCTGAATGCCGAAAGTCAGCAACAGCAGATACCCCGTCACTACCGGCGGCAGGATCAAAGGCAAATGCACCAGACCATTCAGAACCTGCCGCCCGGGGAACCGCCAGCGGGCCAGAATGTAGGCAACAAAAATGCCGAACGGCAAAGTGGCCAGCGTCGCCCAGAACGACACGCGCAGCGACAGCTTCAGCGCTTCAGCTTCAGCGGGGCCCAACCACTCCAACGCGATCACCCGCCCGGCAGGGAAAATCCCTGCTCCTGAAAAATTGCCAAAGCCGCATCGCCGTGCAGATGATCCAGAAAAGCCCGCGCCGCACCTGTGGCATTACCTGTCATCGCCGCCGGATAGATGATCGGAGGGTGCAGGTCGGTGGGAAAACTGGCCACAACACTGACCCGCTGTTCCGCCTGCGCATCCGATCGATAAACGATCCCCAGAGGCGCGGCACCCGTTGCCACAAGGGCCAGCGCAGCGCGCACATTGTCGGTTTGTGCCACTCGGTCCTGCACCGCCTCCCACTGGTTCAGCCCCTGCAAAGCCGCCTTGCCGTAGATACCGGCGGGCACCGCATCGACCAGCGCCATGGCCAGAAAGCCTTCGCCCAGCTCGGCCCTGAGGTCATGAACCACCCGAATGTCACCCAGAACAGGACGCCCCGCAGCGCCGATCAGAACCAGACTGTTGCCCAGCAAATCCGACCGTGTCCCAGGCTGCAACAAGCCCTGCTGTTCCAGATAATCCATCCAGTCGGCATTGGCAGAGATGAAAATGTCCGCAGGCGCACCCTGCTGAATCTGACGCGCCAGCACTGAAGACGCTGCGTAGGACACGGTGACATCGTGACCCGTCCGCTCTGTGTATTCCGTCGCGATTTCGTCCAAAGCGGTCTTGAGGCTGGCTGCGGCAAAAACCAAAACCCCTTCTGCCCCGGCCCGGACCGGAGCCAGCACAAATGCGCCAAGGACCAGTGCCACCATCCAGATACGGCAGGCGAAGGGTAGGATCATGTGTGCTCCCGACCGGAAAGTTGCAGTCTCTTCGGGCATATCGGAGGCCATAGGGCGCTTGCAAGCGCCTTTGATCTTTTACACCCGCTGATCCAGATCAGGCGCTGGCAACCCACCCCGGCCAGCCTCGTCAACCTGTGGTCACCCCAGGCACGCGTTGATGGGGGCGGCATTTCCTATCCGCAACCCATCGCGGAATAAAAATCTCACAGACCCTCTTGCGCACGCCCGCTGGCTTGGCTACATGCAGCGTCACGGGTGATTAGCTCAGTTGGTAGAGCGCTTCGTTTACACCGAAGATGTCGGGAGTTCGAGTCTCTCATCACCCACCATCCTTTCCCCACAGTGTATCAAGGTCTTACGCGACTGGCATCTATTGCTATGCTGCGCATGAAACCGTGTCCGCTGCGCATTGATCGCCCGGCAGTTTAAATAGCGTTTTCTTGATTAGTGACGCGTATCTCAGCATGATCCGAATATGTCGGTTGAAATGGACACGTGGCTTAACGACCTCGGACTGGGTCAGTACGCAGATGTTTTTGCGGTAAACGACATTGATGCGCGGGTTCTGCCACTGCTGACAGGCGACGACCTGAAAGAGCTTGGGGTAAGTCTTGGTCACCGAAAGATCATCCTTGCGGCAGTTCAGGATTTGGCTGGCTCTAGTCACCTGTCTTCATCAGCGCCTGCCGCAGGAGAGCCCACCCGCGAGAATACTCGGCCATCCGCCGTTGATGTCGTGCAGGGCGAAGCTGCACCGACGAAAAAGCCCATCGCGCCCGCGGCTGAACGGCGTCATCTGACAGTCTTGTTTGCGGATCTGGTCGGCTCGACAGAGCTGACCAACCGTTTTGATCCCGAAGACATGCGGGATCTGCTACAGAACTATCAGGATACCGTCGCGGGGGCAGTGAGCAGGTATGGTGGCTATGTTGCGAAATACCTTGGCGACGGTCTTCTTGTGTTTTTCGGCTGGCCAACAGCCTACGAAGATCACGCCATTCGCGCAATAAAGGCGGGGCTTGAGTGCGTCCACCGGGTTGAAGAGCTCAACACTCCTGACGGTGAGCGTTTGTCGGTCAGACTGGGTATCGCGAGCGGCGATGTCGTGGTCGGCGACACGATCGGCGAAAACTCGTACGAGGAAGGTGCCATGACCGGGCCGGCGGTCAATCTGGCGGCGCGGATACAGGAACACGGCCTGCCGAACTCGGTGGTTTTGTCTGCGGAAGAAACCGAAGCCGCCTTGCACCGGATATTCGAGTTCGAGACCCTTGGATCAACTCAATTGAAGGGGTTCAAAGACCCTCGGACCTTGTTGAAGGTCGTATCGGAACGCAGCGCGGAAAGCCGGTTTCGCGCGTCGTACAAGGATGACGCCGACAGTACCATGATTGGCCGGGACTACGAAAAGGGTATCCTGTTGCAATCGTGGCAGCGCGCCCAAAGCGGTCATGGTGAGGTGGTTCTGCTGTCGGGTGAGGCGGGAATAGGAAAATCGCGCCTGACTGAGGGGTTTCTTGCGGATGTCACGGCAACCGGACAGGCCGATGTGATAAGGCTGAACTGCTCTCCCTATCTGACCAGCAGCCCCTTTCATCCGGTCACCCAGCGAATCTCGCAGGATGCAGGTGTTGAACCGGATTTTGATGACAATCAAATTCTGGAGCATGTCAGGAAGCTGCTGGAAGGCCGGGAAGGTCTGGACTGGGAACAGGTTCTGCCTGTCTTTGCAGCGCTGGTCGCGCCGCGCAGCGCACTGGCTCGTGAAGTTCTCGAGATGTCGCCGCAGGAGCAACGCGACATAACGATCCAAACCCTGATCCATACGGTGCAGGTCCGGGCAAGCGTGCGCCCGGTTATTCTGTGTGTTGAGGATGCACATTGGATCGATCCCTCGACGCAAGCCCTGCTGGAGCGGTTCAAGGCGATTTGCACCGATCTTCCCCTGATGATCCTGATGACCCACAGACCCGGGTGGGACTTGGCCCGCGATGACGGGGACACGCATGTTCAAACACTCCTGCTGCGCCGGTTCGGTTCTGCTGATGTCTCGGATCTGGTCCGCAATATCACTGGCAAGGACCCGGACGATGCCTTGATCGCGACGATCATCGAAAAGACTGACGGTGTGCCCCTGTTTGTCGAAGAATTGACCCAGGCGATCGTGAATGCAGATGAGCAGGGACAAGTCCGCATACCATCGTCGCTGAAGGGCGCCTTGATGGCGCGGCTTGATGCAGTTTCGCCCGAGGCCAAACAGGTCGCGTTGAC
>NZ_JBXWQZ010000080.1:0-16021 GCF_059612645.1 Ruegeria sp. YKSF131
CGCTTGGTTCCGGGTTTCTTTCTCATCTCCACTCCTTGGCGGTTACGATGAGCCAGAAACCCTCTCTTATCAAATCGACCTAAACTGTCCCATTGGCGCTGACGTCAGACACCCTTCGACCTCAAAGCTGATGATTTCCCATCCGAGCGGCTTGAGGCCGTCGATTGGAACAGTGTTGACTTAGGTCAGGAGTCAATGGGGAAAAGCAACAAGCAGGATACGGTGCAATATCGAAGCTTTGAGCTGTTAGAAGCCGAGCACGACGTGGTATTCAACGATGACGGCGCTGGTGAAGCCGCAGACCTTGTTGGCCTAAAGGATGTGAGCGAAGACGAAATCCGCCTGACCTTGATACACTGCAAATACGCCAGCGATGGAAAGGTCTCGGGACAGATCGCCAACCTCTATGAGGTTTGCGGGCAGGCCCAGAAGTCCATCGTCGTGAAACATGAAGGGTTACCGAAGCTGGCAGCATCACTTAGAAAGCGCCATGAAAAATGGGCTAAGCAAGGGGCTTCACGACTACTAAAGGGTGACCTCAAGAAGCTGTCGTACTTTGTAGAAAAGTCGCGAAAGGCTAAGCTGAGTTTTGGTGTAGTTATCGTTCAGCCGTCCGTCAGTGAAGCGACATACTCTCCAGCTATGGCCAAGCTGCTCGCCAATACTGAACTCTTCTTGAAACGAACCACGGAGGCCGATTTTCGTTTCATAGGTTCTTAGAAACTTCTCCGCACACAGCAAGATGTCTCGTGTGAGCAAGCGTCGCCCTAACGGGTGTTCTGAATGCCGCCAAGGACGCAACTGTAGCGGTCACAAACTGATTTATTTCGACCAAACACAGCGTGAAGGGTGAAGGCGAAAAAGTAATGAAACCTACGGAAGCAGATATGCAAACCGATGACCTGGCTCAGCGCATTGATGCGGCATCTGATAATGGCGAAACTGCTGCACTCCAAAGCTTGGACGCCGAATGCGCTGGTCTCCTCGGACCTGCAGGCCCTCCTGACGCTTTGCTCTATTACTTCCGCTCGAACATCCAAGAAGGGTTGCAGTCTGCTCTGAACCCCCAAGACTGGGCGTGGCGCCAACCTCACAAAGAGAAGCAGATTCTTTTTCTTCGCAAGGCTCGTGACGCTTACTCAGCCACGACTCTCGATCCCTCTCGTTTTGCTCAAATAGTTACCAACTTGGCCAATCAGATGAACACGTTGGGGCGTCCTGTCGAAGCCTTGCGTCTCTACGCAGGCGTGCTGCGCACCAGGCCGCAGTTTGCTATGGCTCTAGCGAACCGCGGCCTCGTGCGCTTCTGCTTCGCCCGCATGGTCCATGATGACGGGCATCGTGCGGTTCTGGCAGCTTATGCCTGCCGTGATCTTGAACATGTCGTTGATCCAAAGCTTGAATGGGACAGCGCACCGTCCAACATCATAAGTCTCGTCAAAGCGAAGGCAGAAGAGATACGGTCTGCCGTTGATGTCGATACCGTGCTCGCCCGAACTGACCTTGACGGATGGCCGCTCGGAGACGGGGATGAGAAGACGTACCGCCTCCGCATTCTCGACCGGCAACTGTTCCTGAACCCTCTCGTAATGCTTGGCGCACATTCGATCGCGGCTGCCGACCCACTCCATCTGCCAAGCCACACGTTCTCGCAAGGAACCGTTCCACCCCTGGTCGGGTGGTACAACCAGATGAAGCAGGAATTAATCGGTGCGCGCCTGCTCTATCACGAGGCGATGGAAGCGGAACCGCTGGAGGACTGCCCGCCACATTTCGCAGACAACTGCGTTCGTCTCTACGACACGCTCGACTATCCAGCCTTTTCTATCGGCGCTGAAAAGCTGCGCCTCGCGTTCCGCACAGCCTACAGCCTGTTGGACAAGGTTGCGGGGTTCGTAAATGCGTATTTTGACCTTGGGCACAATCCAAACCGGGTCGATCTGCGCGGCGTCTGGTATGAAAATCCGCGTAAGCGAAACACACTGCATCCCAAGGTCGCGGATCGCCCGAACCTCGCGCTAAGGGGCCTCTATTGGCTGTCTTTCGACATCGTCGGCGAAGCAATGAACGGACCTGACGACGCACTCGCACCAGAGGCCACCCATTTGAACGCCCTTCGCAACGCTCTCGAACATCGCTGCCTCGTGCTGACGAACGAAAACTTCGGTGCGCTCGACAACGACAGTATCGAACGCGAGAGCATTGCTGCTTTCCAGCACAACACGGAGCGGATGCTCGAACTTGCCCATGAGGCACTGACCTTGCTCTCACTCGCGATGCATGAGGAGGAGATGCAGAAGCGTCGAGATCGGAAAGACGACGCTTTGGTTGTGAACACTGTGCTTCCAGACTACCGGCGCGCTTAGGCAGAGTTTTAAGCAAGCCGCGATCAAATGAGACAGTTGTGCGAAGCGCAGCAAAAGTCCGGTGTGACGGCAAATAGTGAGTTCAACCTACTGAAATTTTCGGCATCGCGGCGAAAGCCGGCAATGCGGGCTGCGGATGCAGCGACGGAAGAGCGCGATGAATGTCTCTTATGGGCCGGAATTTGTCCGTTTCGTCAATTTGCGGAATTGGCGGCATAAGCAGAGGGTTCGGTACCAACTCTTCGTTCAGTAAGAAACTCTGCAACAGATCCGTGCAGCAAGCATGTCCTTCCATGCGAAGTAAGACGCTTTCGGAGTTCGCTTCATTGAACTGAAATCTACATCAACCAGGCCAAAGCGTTTTTCATACCCCAAGGCCCATTCGTAATTGTCCAATAGGGACCAGACAAAGTACCCCTTAACCGGAACCCCTTCGCCCAACGCGACCTGGACTGCCGACAAGTGTTGATCCAGATAGTCGATACGGTCATCGTCTTGTTGACGCTCGGGGCTGGCCATACCGTTTTCGGTCACGAAGATCGGCAGGTCGCCGGTGTATTCACGTGCTGCTCGGATCAGGAACCTGCTCAGCGCGGTGGGGTCGATTTCCCAACCCATTTGGGTCTTCGGCAGAGGGCCGGGAACCTCAGCGAGACTTGGCCACGCTGTTTCTGCGGGCGCGATAAGTTTACGGGTGTAGTAGTTCAGTCCGCACCAGTCTACGGGTGCTCCGATGCTATCGAAATCATCTTGCCAGCCCGACGGAAGGTGGGGCTCCAGCCCCTCCAGAACATTCTCGGGATAGGCCTTGTTGAACACGCCGCCCAGAAAGAACCGGTTGTATATTCCGTCATACAGAGCGGCGGCCTGTTGTGCCTCGGCGCTGTCATCGGCGGGTTCGGCCCATTCCAGATTGAATACGCCGCCCAGGTTAGACATGCCCAACCCACGCATCGTCTGAATGGCCTGACCATGGGCCAGCAGAACGTGATGCATAGCGCGCGCCGTGGCTCGAATATCGCGCAGCCCGGGAGCGTGGTGCCCTTCGAAATGGCTCAACCAACTGACACACCACGGTTCATTGATGGGGGCGACGCTGTACATGCGGTCGCCAATCCGTCCCATGATGACCTCAGTGAAATCGGAAAACCAACCGGCAATATCCCGGTTGCGCCAACCACCTAAGTCGGCCAGGGGCGACGGCAGTTCCCAGTGATACAGTGTCGCGCACGGACGGATGCTACGCTCCAAAAGCGCGTCGGTCAGGCGATCATAAAAATCCAATCCCGCCTGATTAACAGGTCCGCGCCCCTCGGGCATCACACGCGCCCAGCTGGTTGAGAAGCGATAGCAATCGAATCCCGCGTCGCGCACAAGATCAAGATCCTGTTCAAACCGGTTCAGGTGATCACAGGCCAGATCGCCTTTTTCTCCCCGCACTACATTTCCGGGTGTCGCTGCAAACGTATCCCAATGTGTCGAACCGGCGCCGCCTTGGGCATGACCTTCGATCTGGTAAGCAGAAGTGGCGACTCCGAAATGGAAGTCTTTGGGGAAATCGCTGCGCGTATGTTTCATTGTCAGATCCTGTTGGGTGCTGGGCCGGTTGATTTGCCAACAACCAGTTCCGCCTCAAGCAATCTGGTCTTGACCGGATCGTCAGGCGATTTGATCCTCTCAATCAACATCTCGGCGGCCAGCTCTCCTGCATGCCGCACTGAGGACCGCGTTGCTGTAAAGATGGGCACATCCTGTCCGTTTTTGAGATAAGAGAGGTCATCATCATGCGCGATGACCGAGACATCCCGGCCAATTCGCAGCCCTGCCTCGTCCAGCGCCCGTCTCACACCAATCGCCGAAATCATCGAGGATGCCAGAATGGCGGTTGGTGGATCGTCCAGTTGCAGCATATCGCGGGTTTCATGATGGCCGTAGACCTCGGTCATTTCGGCGCTGCGCATTAATTGTGGGTCCGGGATCAAGTCCGCCTGTTCCAGCGCTTGTAGGTATCCGGCACGACGGCGCTGTGCGAAATCCATATCCTCAAGCCCGTTAATCAGGGCAATCCGGCGGTGACCCAAGTCGATCAGGAACTGTGTTGCGCGCCGAAAGGAGCTTTTGTTGTTCACATCGATCCAGTCATACTCTGCATCTATCCCGGTCGAACGACCGTGTACGATAAATGGTACCGCCATCCGGTTTAGCAGATCGATGCGACGCTCGTTGACCTTGGGGCCTTGCAAAACGACGCCATCCACGGCCCCGCGCTGAAACAAGCTGCGATAGGCCCCTTCGATCGAAGTGTCATCCGCGGTGGTGAACATCATGTCGTAGCCGTTCGCAGAGTATGTCCGCGCAGCGCCGGCGACAAAGTCGCCGAAGATCGGGTTCACCATCTCGTGCTGGGACGAACTAGGGATGACGTGCCCGATCACCATGGACTTGCCAGTCGCCAGACCTTTGGCGCGACTGTTTGGCCGATAGCCATGCTTGTCTGCAGCGGCCTGCACGCGCACACGAGTCGCCTCGTTCACCTCTGGATAGCCGTTCAGCGCGCGACTGACCGTTGTCTGCGAAAGACCGAGAATCTCAGAGAGCTGCTTTAGGTTCATATGTTCAAAGCGCCTTCAAATGGATGCTCACTTGTTTTGTTGTGATTTTTTGCTTCCGTCAACCCGTTTTGGCAAAGAGGTCAATAGCGGCAATAATTGAGGGGTAGAAAACGATATGTTGACAGAATCTGATTGCCAGCAGATAAAGTGCAACATCCAAAGCGCTTTGAAAATCTTGCAATGCGCAGATATTACTGGGAGGAGATTTCATGAAACACGCGCTTTATGCAGGTGTGGCCACATTCGCCCTGATGGCGGGAACAGCTCAGGCTGATAAGGTTACCGTGTTCGGGCCATGGCTGGGCCCGGACCAGGAAAACGTCGAAGCGGTTCTGGATGGCTTTGCAGCCGCGACAGGCCACGACTACGCGTATGTTGGTTCAGATAGTTTCGAGCAGCAGATCAGGATTGATGCAGAGGCAGGCTCGGCGCCGAATATAGCCGTTTTCCCGCAGCCTGGTCTGGCGGCGGATATGGCCAAGTCGGGTTTTCTGACACCGTTGGGCGACGGCACCGCTGATTGGGTTCGTGACAATTACGCAGCTGGACAATCCTGGGTAGATCTGGGCACTTTTCCGGGGCCCGAAGGGCAGGATCACCTTTATGGGCTTTTTTACAAGGTAGATGTGAAATCCCTTGTTTGGTACGTGCCTGAGAATTTCGAGGATGCCGGTTACGAAGTTCCGACCACGATGGAGGAACTGAAGGCTTTGACCGATCAGATCGTCGCAGACGGAGAGACGCCGTGGTGCATCGGTTTGGGTTCAGGTGGTGCGACCGGTTGGCCAGCGACCGATTGGGTCGAAGACATGATGCTGCGCACTCAATCGCCCGAGGACTATGACGCCTGGGTGTCCAATGAAATGAAGTTCAATAACCCGAAAGTGGTCGCTGCCATCGAAGAGTTCGGCGCGTTTGCACGCAATGATGACTATGTTGCGGGCGGGGCAGGTACGGTCGCAACGACCGATTTCCGTGACAGTCCAAAGGGCATGTTCAGTTCGCCACCACAATGTTACATGCACCGTCAGGCGTCGTTCATCCCGGCATTCTTTCCTGAAGGCACGGTTGTCGGTGAAGATGCTGATTTCTTCTACTTCCCCGCATATGAAAGCAAGGATCTGGGTAGCCCGGTTCTTGGCGCCGGCACGCTATGGGCAATCACCAATGACAGCCCGGCTGCACATGATCTGATCGCCTATCTGCAGACCCCCGAAGCACATGAGACATGGATGGCCCTGACCGGCTTCCTGACGCCGCACAAAGGCGTTGATACCTCCGTGTTCTCGGATCCGACGCTCAAGAAGATGAACGACATTCTTCTGGGCGCGACCACCTTCCGGTTTGATGGTTCGGACCTGATGCCGGGCGGCGTAGGGGCCGGCACATTTTGGACCGGTATGGTTGACTATGCTGGTGGAAAGCCCGCTCAGGAAGTTGCTGACGAGATCCAATCTTCCTGGGATTCGCTGGACTAAGCGCGTTAAAACCCGGGCGGTCTGCGCGTCAGGCCACCCCTTTTCCCCTTCGCAACGGAGAGCATGATGCATCCGGCAATTCAGGGCCTGCTGACCATTGCCATAGGCGTATCGGGCTGTGTGGGCTATTTCTTTCTGTCCAACCAGTTTCTGGACAAGGTTCTGTTCCCTGCGCGCGGGCCGAATGCCGGCCGCAACATCAACCGCGCGAATATGATCCGGCCTTGGCTGTTTTTGCTTCCGGCGCTTGTAGCGATTGGCCTATATCTGGCCTATCCGGTAGTTGAGACGTTGCGCCTGTCGCTCACGGATCGCATCGCCGGTGGTGGGTATAAGTGGGTTGGTCTCGATAACTACGTCCAGATGGTGGCAGAACCGAAATTCTGGGAAGCCATGCGCAACAATTTGTTCTGGCTGATCGTGGTCCCTGCAATGTCGACTGCATTTGGTCTGTTGGCAGCTCAGCTAACTGATCGGATACGCTGGGGTAACATCGCAAAAGCACTGATTTTCATGCCGATGGCGATCTCTTTCGTCGGGGCTTCGGTCATCTGGAAACTGATCTACGATGCGCGTCCGGCCGAGCAAGACCAGATCGGGATTCTGAATGCGCTTTATCTGTTCTTTGGCGGGGCCGAGCCGCAAACCTGGCTAACCATTCCGTTCTGGAACAATTTCTTCCTCATGGGGATCCTGATCTGGATTCAGACGGGCTTTGCCATGGTGATACTGTCTGCCGCTTTGCGCGGCATCCCCGAAGAAACCGTCGAGGCGGCGGTTTTGGATGGGGCCAATCCCTTCCAGATATTCTTTAAAATCAAGGTGCCTCAAATCTGGAACACAATTCTGGTTGTTTGGACAACCATCACCATTCTGGTCCTGAAGGTCTTCGACATCGTTTTCGCGATGACCAATGGCCAGTGGGAGACACAGGTTCTGGCCAACTACATGTACGACAAGATGTTCCGCGCCAATGATTGGGGCGTGGGTTCGGCATCGGCCATGGTGATCATGTTGCTGGTGACGCCGATCTTGGTCTGGAACATCCGCAACGCACGCCGGGAAATGGAGTAGGGGATGAGCGATATTGCAGGAACCAAACCCGCCCTTAGATGGATCGTCCAGGCCTCGGTCCTCTTTCTCGTGGTGCTTTGGGTAATACCGACACTGGGATTGTTGATCTCATCCTTTCGCACGGCTGACCAGATCGCGACCAGTGGCTGGTGGAAATCCCTGTTCCCGTCCGAACAAAACCTGACGCTACGCACGGCCGTGCCCAATACGCAAATTCTGAAAAACGGGACGTATGTGATTGAAGGGAACCTGTTCGACGAAGGGCAGAAAGCTACGATCTCAAAGTGGGGTGTCAGCTCCCGCGCGGTGGATGCGTATGAACCCGGTCAGACAGCGGAATTGCGTCGTGGCGGGACTATCACGGTCGATGCAAACGGGAACTACAAAGCGGAAAATGAAGAGGAGTTTACTGGCAGCCGCGGCCCGCGTGTTTTCGTAAGTGCAGAACTTCCACCCGAGTTCACGTTGGACAATTACCACAAGGTTCTCTTGGCCGAGAACAGCACCGACAGTATGGGTCGGGCGTTCTTTAATACTCTCACAGTGACCATTCCTGCCACGATCATCCCTATCCTGGTTGCGGCGTTCGCCGCTTATGCGTTGGCGTGGATGGAGTTCCCGGGCCGCGCGTTGCTGATCGCAGCTATTGTCGGGCTTTTGGTTGTTCCGCTTCAGCTCGCACTGATCCCTTTGCTGAAATTCCATCTTAATATTGGGATCGGCAAAGGGTATCTGGGTGTCTGGATGGCCCACACTGGCTTTGGAATGCCGCTGGCGATTTACCTTCTTCGCAGCTACATGGCCGGACTGCCACGTGATTTGATCGAGAACGCGCGGGTCGATGGGGCGTCTGAGTTCCAGATCTTTACGAAACTGATCCTTCCACTCAGCTTCCCGGCGCTGGCGTCTTTCGCGATCCTGCAGTTCCTGTGGACCTGGAACGACCTTCTGGTGGCCAAAGTCTTCCTGATTGATGCATCAGGTCAAACCACCGTCATGACCAATCGAATTGTCGAACTGCTGGGTACAAGAGGGGGCAACTGGGAAATCCTCGCCACCGCTGCGTTTGTTTCGATCATTGTTCCACTGATTGTTTTCTTCGCAATGCAAAAATACCTGGTCCGTGGCCTGCTGGCCGGATCCGTCAAATAGAGGCGTCTGATGAACGTGCAGAACACTGTAGAACTCTCCAAATCAACCAAAGCAAAGTCAGAGTGGTGGCGCGGTGGCGTGATCTATCAGATCTATCCGCGCAGCTTTCAGGACAGCAATGGTGATGGGATCGGTGACTTGAAAGGGATCACCCAACGTCTGGATTACATTGCGGATCTGGGGGTCGATGCGATCTGGATCTCACCCTTCTTCAAATCTCCGATGAAGGATTTCGGCTACGACGTCAGCGATTATCGCGATGTGGATCCTATGTTCGGCTCGTTGGAAGATTTCCGCGAGTTACTCGATCAGGCCCATGACAAGGGTCAGAAAGTGATGATCGATTTGGTGCTGTCACACACTTCTGATCAGCACCCTTGGTTCGGTGAGAGCCGCGCCAATCGGGACAACCCGAAATCCGACTGGTATGTTTGGGCCGACCCTAAACCGGACGGCACACCGCCCAATAACTGGTTGTCTATCTTTGGCGGTTCAGCGTGGCAGTGGGAGCCTCGTCGCCTGCAATATTTTCTGCATAACTTTCTGAGTTCGCAGCCGGACCTGAACTTTCACTGTAACGAAGTGCAAGACGCACTGCTGGACGTGGCTCGGTTCTGGCTGGACATGGGCGTGGATGGTTTTCGCCTGGACACGATCAACTTCTATTTCCACGACAAACATTTGCGGGACAATCCGGCCCTTCCGGTCGAAGAACGTAATGCATCAATTGCGCCTGCGGTGAACCCCTATAACCACCAGGATCACCTTTATTCCAAAAGTCAGCCCGAGAATATCGCCTTCCTCGAAAGGTTGCGCGCGCTGACCGACGAATATGAAGGCCGTGCCTGTTTGGGTGAAGTCGGTGATGCACAGCGCGGGCTGGAAATCATTGGTCAGTACACCTCAGGCGATCAACGAATGCATATGTGCTATGCCTTCGAGTTTCTGGAAAAGCGTGCGTTGACCGCGCCTTATGCAAAGCAGGTCTTTGATCAGCTCGAGGAAAAGGCAGGCGACGCATGGCCATGCTGGGCGTTCTCGAACCATGATGTTGAACGTCATGCCTCGCGCTGGGACCTAAACGATGCGGCCATTCGCCAGCACGCGGTTCTGATGATGTGTCTGCGCGGCTCTGCCTGTTTGTATCAGGGAGAGGAACTGGGCCTGCACGAGGCAGATGTTCCGTTCGAGAAACTGCAAGACCCCTACGGCATCGAGTTCTGGCCCGAGTTCAAGGGTCGCGACGGATGTCGCACGCCAATGGTTTGGGCGTCGCAGGACGAACATTCAGGCTTTAGCACCGGTGAGCCGTGGTTGCCTGTTAGTATGGCCCAAACGGAAAGAGCCGTTGACCGGCTCGAGGCGAACGACCAATCGATGCTGCACCATTATCGCCGCGCAATCGCCTTGCGCCGCGTCCACCCAGCACTAACTTCGGGTGCGCAGTCCAACATGAAACAGGTTGGACCTGTGCTGACTTTCCAGCGTGAGGATGCGTCTGAAGCGGTGTTTTGTGCTTTCAACCTTGGAACGGAAGCTCAGCGGGTCGACTTGCCCTTGGGTGATTGGCGGGTCATCGGGCGGGAACTCGGCGGTAGCGACGGTGCAGGAAGCGTTACGCTGCACCCCGCACAGTTTTGTCTGATGGCTAAGGTCAAGGGGTAAACCATGTCAGAACTCAAACTTACGGATGTCGCGAAATCCTATGGTCCGGTCGATGTTCTGAAACATATCGATCTGGATATCGCAAAGGGCGAGTTGATCGTCTTTGTCGGTCCATCGGGTTGCGGAAAATCAACCTTGTTGCGAATGATTGCCGGGCTGGAAAAGATCACCGGCGGCACCTTGGAGATCGAAGGGCAGGTCATGAATGATGTGCCGCCCGCCCAAAGGGGCATTGCCATGGTGTTTCAGTCCTATGCGCTCTACCCACATTTGACCGTGCGCGAGAACATGGCATTTGCACTGAAGATCGCCAAGATGCCTGCTGCCGAGATCGATGCCGCCGTTGAACGCGCGGCCCAGACCCTTCAACTGGATCCGCTCTTGGATCGTCTGCCCAAGGCTCTGTCCGGAGGGCAACGCCAGCGCGTCGCTATCGGGCGCGCCATCGTGCGAGACCCCAAGGTCTATTTGTTCGACGAACCGCTTTCGAACCTCGATGCTGCGCTGCGCGTTGCAACCCGGATCGAGATTGCGCGCCTGAAAGAGGCGATGCCCGAAAGCACAATGATCTACGTGACCCACGATCAGGTTGAGGCGATGACGCTGGCCAGCCGGATCGTCGTTCTCGCCAACAAAGGCATCGCGCAGGTTGGTACGCCACTGGAACTGTACGAAACGCCGGATAACGAGTTTGTGGCGCAGTTCATCGGATCGCCCTCTATGAATCTGCTGTCTGGCAAAATTTCCAAAACCGGGGATTTGACAGAGGTCACACTTGATGCGGGCGGAAAAGCCGTTTCATCCATTTCGACCACGCCCGAACAAATGGGTTTGCAGGTCAATATCGGGGTACGACCTGAGGATTTCGTTGCCGACGCCGCCGCTGGGTTTCTGGACGGCACTGTCGATTTTGTCGAAGCCCTGGGTGAAGTGACCTTGCTGTATTTCGCCAGCAGGCCGGGAGCCGAGAATATCGTCGCCAAGTTTCCTGGCGTTGAACGAAACCGACGTGGGAAAGCTGTCAAATTGAATGCGGACCCGAGCAAAGTGCACCTGTTTCTCAATGGTTTGTCGATGCGGAAATGATGAGGGCTATGTCGCAAACTTTTGGCTAGGAGGTCTTGGTGTTAATGGCGTTTCGGACTTTGATCGAGGCAGACAGTAACAATTTCATTCAAAGGCGCTCATTTCCCAAGGGACGTGATACTACACGCAGTGTTCTTTTATCTTCGTTACTAAGTGTCCTAGGATCTTTTGCAAAGTTTCTTACTGAACGAAGAGTTGGTACCGAACCCTCTGCTTGTGCCGCCAATGCCGCAATTTGGCGAAACGGACAGATTCCGGGCGTAAGCTGACCTTTGCGGATCATGTGCGTCACTTCGCTGCTCACTTTGCCCGCAAGGCAGACGTCGGACAACTCGTCGATCTCGCAGGTTAAGCGAATGGCCGGTTCGTTGAAGCTGCACCGCAGCGTGGCCAGAGGCGATGAATGACCAGTTTGGGCCGACTTCCCACCGTGGGAGGCGAATGCAAAATGAAACGTCGCTGATGGCTGAGAACCATTCTAACTGCAAAGCTTCGGCGAACCTGCGCTCGTGATTTTCCGGCCGTAGAACATGAGGCGGACTCCAGCCCAGTATGCCGCGGCCTCACACATGGGACATGGCCGGGAAGATGAGTACAGAACCGCTCCGCTCAAATCCCGGTCACTGAGACGACGCGCCGCGTCCCTGATCGCGGTTATTTCAGCGTGGGCCGTGGGGTCTTGATCCAAGATGACTCTGCTCCATGATTGGCCAATAATAACGTTGTCGCGCACCACAACTGCGCCATACCCCTGATCTCCATGATCAATCGCATACTGACGCATTTCGAAAGCGCGCTCCATGAATGTGGCATCCTTGGGATCACTTGGTTGAGGTATTGCGTCGTCCGCCCTTGTAGAAGTTTGGCCTACAGCGGAGCCACTCAATCCAATTGTCAGTGCGCTAAAGCCTGATGCGCCAAGAAAACCACGCCTCGCGAATACGAGGTCGCTGTGGCAGTCCTGTTCACTTTTTCTGATCTTGTCCATTGTGCCGTTACCCGTGAGATGTGTTCAACTCTGTCACCGCTCCGCTACGAGAGGAACTTGATTTGAGGCTGGTCTCATCCAAGCTGCCATCGGCACCTGTGAGGTGGAACGCTCCGCTTCAGCCTGCTGGACTGGCCTCAGTCCTCTTTTCTTAGCCGCTCTGCCATCTTAGCAAATCCGCGCAGTTCGGCGTGTTCGAGCGGTGTAGTTCCGTTTCGATCGGCAAGCGATCGGTCAGCGCCCGCTGCCAACAAAGCATCCAGAACCGCAAGATGGTCTGGGCCGCCGTCGCCAAGCACAACGGCTTCGACAACTGCGGTCCAATGCAGATTGTTCACATGGTCCAGAGGCGCGCCAGCGGCGATCAGCCGTCTGACAATCTCGACATGACCGAGATGCGCGGCTGCAATCAGTGCCGTTCCTTCATAAGGGCTGGTCGTTAGTCCGGGATCGTTTCCCAACTCGATTGCGAGCGTCATCAGTTCTGGATCATTTGCAACGGCCGCAATTGTGATCACGTCGTAGGCCTGACCTTCCAGCGCGTTCATGTCAGCTCCGGCCTCAGCCATCGCACGCAACGCCTCATCCTCAGAAGCAAAGGCGGCAACATGGGCTGGTGTGCGACCCCGCGAGTCCCGTGCGTTGACGTTTGCTCCCGCCTTCACAAGTTGCCGGATCATTTCTACGTTGCCGGTGTGAGCGGCCGCGAAGAGACCGTCGTATTGCGCGACCTCATCAGCCGAAGGCGGTGTCTGCGCCATGCCTGCGCTGGCGGCAAGACCTATCACGAAAGCAAATAGTAGAAAACGAAACATGGCCGATCCTATTACCTACATATTGGTCAGCTATAGTAGTAGCGGATGCATTCAATGTCATTTTCCATTCAGGATCAGAATCCATTCACGGGAATTGATTTCGCAATGTCATTGGACAGACGGGCTGAGTTTGCCGACAATCGCGTCATGGAACTGACGGCAACCACACCTGTCCACCTGATCCATGTGGACCCCGACATTAACATGGCGCGGTTCAATGGAATAGAATTGCAGCCGACGCTGTTTGGGGAAGTGTCCGTCCTTCGTACTTGGGGACGTATTGGGACAAACGGGCAAGCCATGATGGTGACATATGATGACGAAGCCCAGGCCGGTGAAGCGCTCCAGAAACTCAAAAAGCAAAAGCGACGTCGAGGATATGTTCCGCTCGCCCCGGCTCACATCCACTTTCCAGCCACCGGCCCGCGCCGGCTGAACCGGATCCAGAACTTCCACAACGCCCATCTGCGATCTCCCGCGACGGGCGCCGGGAGCCACTCTCCCAGCCCTCAACCCGTCACCGGAAAACCGGCACGCCTCTCACTCTGGTGATCTTTCGCATGCCGTCGTCCGCAAGAATGGCCCCTGATCAAGGCAACGTACGGTCGGCTGATCGCTTCTTAACACATTGGCGATACATACCTTCGCGCGGGTCAGCGGGAGGTTCCATGAAACACAGTCTTAGCGAATTTCTCCGCCACGGTGGCAGTGGTCAGTACGTTTTCGCGCGGCAGAACGGAGGCGTGTACGGCTACCGTGCAGGCATTTCGATCAAATCGCTTTTCCCCGGCTATGCGGACCTGCGGACTGATTTCATCGACCAATTGGAACGCGTGATAGCCGACAACACCCGCATGCTGCTGAACGCTCTGACGCCCCCGGACACCGTGCCATTGGCGACCGACGCCAACCTTCGCGATGTTACAGATGCGAAGGAAGAGGCGCTGCGCCTGTGGGATGCGCGCTTGACGGCCATCTTCGAGGAATACGAAACCCACCCGCAACGCTTGCGTCCGTTGCGGGCGGCGATGGAAGAACGCCTGCTTCGGGCCTTCGCGGGCCTGATCAATCAGCTTCGGCAGCAGGATTTGGGGATCGAGCATTACATCTGGCGGTCTCAGGGCGACGCGAAAGTCCGTGACAGCCATGCCGAATACGACGATCAGGTGTTTCGCTGGGACGCCCCGCCCGCTGGCGGCCATCCGGGGCAGGCGCACAACTGCCGCTGCCATGCAGAGCCGATCACGCCAGGGTCGCGGACTGATGCAATTCTTGCAGAACTTGCCCTTCCGGTCGAGGCACCCGTGGACGCCATCTTGCGTCGCCTCGGTCTCCGCGCCATCGCGATCACACCACTTGGAACTGCCGCTCTGGCTGCTTTGGCCGCCAGCGGCGCCCTGCAGGAATTCACGCGTCTGGCCACCGGACGTCGGCTCCAACGTGCGGCGGAGATCCTTGGCGTCAATCCCGGAACGGCCGAAGGGCTCCTTGCGGCTATGGCCCACGAACTGGTGCAGGAAGCGGTCATCTCTGGTCTCGGGTCCAGTTTGCCGAAGTCGGTTGAGGCCGCGCAGATCGCAGGCCAGGCGGCCGCGCTTTACGAGATGTTGAACCCTGGCACCATCGTGCGTGTCGTCGAAGGGAATCCTGCCGCACAACTTGCCCTCGGAGACTTCGTGCAGCAAGGCTATAACGCATTCGCGGAAGGCCGGTTGCGGCTGCAGGACGGCACGATTGCCCAAGGTTGGGTCGAGGTTTTCCCGGAACTCACTGAGGGCGAGCGCCGGTTGGGTGAACTTCCTGGCTTCACGCCGGAACGCATCGACCAGTGGCTGGAAACCTATCCGGTCGAGACCCTTGGTCTGCCGAACCACACGGGCTCGCCCGCCGTCGAAGACCCGACCGGCAACATCGTTTCCACGCCGATTCCGGATGCGGCGGGTCCGAGCATTGTCGAGGCAAGTCGGAATGAGGCCTTCACCACCCCCGACGGGAATACGATTGGCGACCATGGCAGCAAGGGCGACGGGCTGGAGTACATCACAGGAAAAGGGCACACTGCCGAACAGATCGATGACATCATTGCCAATCCCCGCCCCGATCTCAGCGGCATCGTCGCCGGACGTGGTGACTATAGGGGTCATGACATGACCTTGCTGACTGGACAGGACGGGCACTGGGTACTCTTGGGTCCGGAAGGGCACGTCGTCGCCGTAAGCAATAGGAACCGTCCTCTTCGGGACAGAGAAAATGAACCTGACCCGATCATCAGGCCGTTGGAGTGAAAGTGAATATGCAAAATGAGTTTGACGAAATGCTGGACAAGCTCGAAACGGGGGCCTTCGTGTACGTCGAGCCTTCTAGCAAGATGCTTGAATTCAACGAATACATAGCATCTCGGGGCTATAGCGTAGCCAGACTGGAGGTTGTGCGGCTCGAGGGCCAAGGGCCAGGGCGTGCTTTCGAGTACGACTTCCTGGCGAACGAGACCCCAGGCTACGAAAGGCAATGGCAGATCTTTATCGATCCGAAGCGATCTGCCGCAAATATCCGCGACATCGTGCAGCGCGCGTTGAGCGAGGGCGGCGAGTACCGATATCTGGTATGGGCCGAGGTGCCACCGTCCGGAGAATGACCGGTATGGGAAAGAGTAAAGGAAAAGGTGGATGAGGGGGACCGCGTTGCACGAATAGCGCTTGGGCCGCATTTGCCCCTTTCCCCGGTTCGTTATGCGACACGTTCATAGGTCGCACGACCTAGACGGGTCATGCGGTTGAGGGCTTTG
>NZ_JBXWQZ010000081.1:0-15785 GCF_059612645.1 Ruegeria sp. YKSF131
CCGATATGTTCAATGCCATCGGCCATGTATGCGACCTCTACTCGGCGCAAGAATGTCGGAACTACTTCAAGGCTGCTGGATATGTCTCAGGTTAAAGGCGGGACGCGTTAGAAACCACCTGAACCGAGATCACAACCGTCAGGAAAGCGCATTCACATAGCTTTTCATCGTCGACCGGCATCCGTGCTGCCAGATCCGTGGCAACCAGCGTGTGAAGGATTCTGCAAACTGGGCTTCACGGCCAGTACTTCCGTACAGGTTTGCTACCTCAAGCCACTTTTCGGGCCGTCCCCTGGCGGCAAGGGCCGCACTCTGCAAATCGCTCCAGATGGGATCATTGGGCGCAATCTCTGATCCATCCTCACGCAGACCGGCGCACATCCGGCACCAGAAAGCTTCAACCAGTGCCAGCCCAGTGACAGATGTACCCGAGGCCAGAGCATCGCGAATGGACGGAAGCAAGAAACCGGGGTGGCGCGCAGACCCATCAAAGGCCACGCGTCGCGTGGTATCGTGAATAGCCGTATTCGAAAATCTGCGTTTAACCAGATCCAGATACTGTTCCGGTGTCATCCCAGGAACCGCACTGGCATGAGGAAGAATTTCTTCGGTCTGGACTTTCAGGAAGAATGCCGAAATTTCCCGGTCGTTCATGCAGTCCGAGATTGTGGGGATGTTCAGAACCTCGCCCACATTCGCCAGAATCTGGTGCCCGCCGTTCAGAATGCGCAGTTTCAGTGTTTCATATGCGTGTACGTCCTTGGTGATCGTAACGCCGACATTCTCCAACATTGGCCGCCCGGCGCAGAAATCATCCTCAATCACCCATTGGCGGAAATTCTCGTGTGACACCGGAACGCAGTCTTCAATTCCTAGGGCTCGAGCCTGCGACCGAACTTGATCAGAGGTGGCGGGAACAATGCAATCCACCATTGAATTCGGAAACGCCCCGTTCTGATCGATCCAATCCGCAAGATCAGGGTCCGTCCGGCGCGCCAGTTCAACAACACAGTTGCGCAAGATAGTACCGTTGCCCTGAAGGTTGTCACAACTTAATGCCGTAAAGGGCAGATGCCCGGCGGCACGGCGATTGCCAAGTGCTGCCACAATGGCACCAAAGACCGTGCGAGGCTGTTGCGGGTTTTGCACGTCGTGTCGAATATCATCGTGATCCACGTCGAAAACACCTGACTTGGCATCCAGAAAATAGCCACCTTCCGTTACGGTAAGGGACACGATCCGAATGGCGGGATCGGACATTTTCCGGATCAGAGGCGCATTTTCGGGTTCAATGGGCAGATAGTCCATCAACGGACCGATGACTTCGGCCGAAACGCCGGACGGGTCAAGCTCGATCAAAGTTGTCAGACAGTCCTGCCCAATCAGCTTTTCGCGCATGTCCGCGTCAAAAGCCCGAACGCCGGCCCCGATGATCGCCCAGTCCAAGGCCTGCCCTTTTTGCATCAGCCTGTGGATGTACCATGCCTGATGCGCACGGTGAAAATTCCCAAGCCCAATATGAACAATTCCAGGGGTCAGGTCTTCACGCCGGTATCCGGGTATTTTGACATCCGCAGGAAGCGATCCGAGGCGTTCGAGGCACAGCTCTACCGGTGTTATGTCCGCCAAAGGGGTCATCAGCTCATCCAGTTTCCGCCATCGACATTGTAAGTCTGGGCCACGATGTATTCCGCTTCATCAGACGCCAAAAACACCGCCATCCCGGTTAAATCCTCGGCCCGTCCCATACGGCCGAACGGTACCGCTGATGCAACTTCACGCTTCTTCTGCCCCGGTTTTTTATTTTCGTACTTCGCAAAGAAGGCGTCGACGCCGTCCCAATGCTCTCCATCAACAACACCGGGTGAGATCGCATTCACATTTATCCCGTGAGCGATCAGATTGAGCCCCGCTGACTGCGTCAAAGATATTACGGCAGCCTTGCTGGCGCAGTAAACGGCGACCAAAGGTTCGCCACGCCGACCAGCCTGTGAGGCCAGATTTATGATCCGGCCTTTGACATTGGCGTCGATCATGTGCCGCGCAACGGTCTGCATTGTAAACAAGGTGCCCGAAACATTGATATCAAAAACGCGCTGGTAATCGGAGCGGTCGATTTCGATGATTGGCGCTGCTGAGAAAACGGCAGCATTGTTGATCAGAATGTCAATCTGGCCGAACTGATCCACTGTGCGCGCAACAGCAATGTCGATGCTGTCCTGATCAACAACATTCATTTCGACCGCCATTGCAGCGTCACCGATTTCCGTGGCTGCGGATTGCGCCCGCGCGAAATCTATGTCGGCAATGGCCACACGCGCACCTTCGGCGACGTAAGCTTTTGCAAAGGCCAGCCCGATTCCGCGCGCAGCCCCAGTGATGAGCGCGGTTTTTCCGTCCAGTCGCTTCATTCGATCCGCAGCCCTTGCGCGTCAAAACAATGAAGCACGTCGGCACGTGGCGTCAGGTAGATGCGGTCGCCATGCGTAAATCCAACTTCTCCGTCTGCTCGCACCGTGATTGTTTCCGCCAGACCGGTTTCATGTATGTGGAAAAACGTATCTGATCCAAGATGCTCGGACACGCCTACAACACCGCTCCAGGTTCCGTCGCTCTCGGACACAGCAATATGTTCGGGGCGGATGCCGATTGTATGTGCGCCGTGTTTTGCAGCTTCTTCGCCTTCGATAAAGTTCATCCTGGGCGAACCGATGAACCCGGCGACAAAAAGGTTTCGTGGCGTACGATACAGGTCCAGCGGGCTTCCGACCTGCTCGATCACACCAGCCTGAAGCACGACGATCTTGTCGGCCATCGTCATTGCTTCAACCTGATCATGGGTCACATAGATCATGGTGGTCGCCAGCCGTTCGTGCAACTCGCTGATCTCCAACCGCATGCCAACGCGCAGCGCAGCGTCCAGGTTGGACAGCGGCTCATCGAACAAGAACGCTGCGGGTTCACGGACAATGGCACGCCCGATAGCAACGCGCTGACGCTGGCCACCGGACAGCTGGCCGGGGCGGCGATCCAGATAGTCGGTCAGGTTCAGAACCTGCGCGGCCCCTTTCACACGTTTGTCGATTTCGGCCTGATCCAGTTTTGCCATGCGCAAGGGAAAGGCGATGTTCTTGCGAACGGACATGTGCGGATACAAGGCATAGGACTGGAACACCATCGCCAGACCGCGTTTTGCGGGTGGTACGTTTGTCGCGTCGGCCCCGTCAATGTCGATGGAACCTGACGTGATGTCCTCCAACCCCGCAATCAGACGCAGCAAAGTGGACTTGCCGCAACCCGATGGCCCGACGAACACCGTGAACTCTCCGTCTTCGATGGTCAGATCCAGTGGCGGGATAACCTGTACGTCGCCAAAGCTTTTGGTCACGGACCTGAGTTGAATACGTCCCATGATAAGTTTTCCTTATTTCACAGCGCCAAAAGTCAGGCCGCGGACAAGTTGTTTCTGGCTAAACCAGCCAAGGATCAGGATCGGTGCAATCGCCATTGTCGAAGCCGCGCTGAGCTTGGCAAAGAACAGGCCCTCGGGGCTGGAATAGCTGGCGATAAATGCGGTCAGCGGGGCCGCGTCAACGGCTGTCAGGTTGAGGGTCCAGAACGCCTCGTTCCAGGCAAGAATGAAGTTCAGCAAAACAGTCGAAGCGATGCCCGGAACAGCCATGGGTGTCAGGATGTGCAGGATTTCCTCTTTCAGTGTCGCCCCGTCCATCCGTGCGGCTTCAAGGATTTCACCGGGAATTTCACGGAAGTAGGTGTAGAGCATCCAGACGATGATCGGCAAGTTGATCAGCATCAACACGACGACCAATCCACCTCGTGTATCAAGCAGCCCCAGACGGATGAACAGCAGGTAGATCGGGTAAAGGACACCGACTGCCGGCAACATCTTGGTAGAGAGCATCCAAAGCAGAATGTCCTTTGTACGTTTCGAAGGAACAAACGCCATTGCCCATGCTGCCGGTACGGCAATGATCACACCCAACAGGGTTGACCCACCTGCAATGATGACCGAGTTCCAAAGGAAACGCATGTAATTCGAGCGTTCCTGTACGACAGCATAGTTCTCAAGCGTCCAGTCAAAGTTCAGGAACAGTGGCGGGCTCGCAATGGCCTGCGCTTCGGTTTTGAAGCTGGTCAGGATCGTCCAGAGGATCGGGAAAAAGATCAGCAGACCGACGGCCCAAGCCAGGGCTGTGTTCACCGACTTGCGTTGGATTGTGACGGTGCGGGCCATGGTTTTATCTCCTCACGCGTCCAGGTTCTTGCCGACAATGCGCATCAGGAAGACCGCAACGATATTGGCGAGAATGATTGCATAGACACCTCCGGCTGATCCGAGACCGATATTCTGGCTTTCCAAAACGCGCTGGAAGATCAGGTAGGTGAGTGTACGGGTGCCGAACGCGCCACCTGTGGTGACGAAAATCTCGGCAAAGATCGAAAGCAGAAAGATTGTCTGGATCAGGATTACGATTGTGATTGCACGGCTAAGGTGCGGCAGAATGATGTGGTAGAACCGCTTGAGCGGCGGAGCGCCGTCCATTTCAGCAGCTTCCAGTTGCTCACTGTCCAGCGACTGGATTGCGGTCAAAAGGATCAGTGTCGCAAATGGCAGCCATTGCCACGACACGATCATGACAATTGAGGTCATTGAAGCTTCGGACAACCACGAGACCGGTTCAGCCCCAAAAAAGCGCCACAGATGGGCCAGCAACCCGTTGACCGGGTCCATGAACATGTTTTTCCAGACCAGAGCCGAAACGGTCGGCATAACGAAGAATGGCGCAATGACAAGGATGCGCACCACCCCCTGGCCCCACATCGGTTGATCTAAAAGCATCGCCAGCAGGATGCCCAGAATGACCGTAATCGCCAACACGCCGAGAACAATGACAAGCGTTGCCTGAACGGCGGGCCAGAACGAACTGGACGAAACAAATCGGATATAGTTGTCGAAACCCACCCATCCGAGATCACCGCCCCGCAGGGGAAGATACTTCTTGAAGGAAAAATACAGGGTCATCGTCAGTGGCACGAGCATCCAGCCAAGCAGCAGCACCACTGCGGGTGTCATCATCAGGCGTGCAACTGATCTGGAATGTTGAGTTGCCATTGCGCAAGACCTCTCTGTTCAGGCGTAAGACAGCCTGCGAGAAAAACACGAATTGTGGAAGTGGGAGCAGGGGACAGAAGATTTGCCCCCTGCTGGGAAGGTTGCCTCAGTACCCTGCGGCTTCCATCTCTTCTGCTGTGAAGGCCTGCGCTTTGGCAAGCGCCTCATCCACTGTTTGCTGCCCGGCATAAACGGCCGAGAATTCCTGACTAACCTGTGTGGCAATCCCTGCAAATTCCGGAATGGCCACGAACTGGACACCGGTATAGGGCGTCGGCTGCACACAGCAATTCTGCGGGTCAGCCTTCAGGATCGATTCCAGAGTCATTTTTGCGAATGGGACCGCCTTGTAGTTGTCATTCTCATAAAGCGAGGTCCGCGCGCCCGGAGGCACATTGGCCCACCCTTCGTTTTCAGCCACCAGCTCGATGTAGTCTTTCGAGGTTGCCCATTCGATGAACTGCTTGGCCGCATCTTCCCGCTGAGTTCCCGCCGGGATCGCCAGCGCCCAAGCCCAAAGCCAATTGGCGTGCTTGTCGACGCCTTCCGAATTTGGTGCAAGTGCGAAGCCAACTTTGTCAGCTACGGTTGAGTCTTCCGGATTTGTCACAAAAGACGCGGCAACGGTGGCGTCAATCCACATGCCGCACTTTCCTTGCTGGAACAAAGACAGGTTCTCGTTGAAACCGTTAGTGGCATAGCCAGCCGGGCCGGATTCACTCATCATGTCGACGAAGAACGTCAGCGCCTCTTTCCACTCAGGCTGATCGAACTGGGGCTTCCAGTTTTCATCAAACCAGCGCGCACCGAAGGAATTGCCGGTTACAGTGATAAAGGCACCACCTTCACCCCAGCCCGCCTTACCGCGCAGGCAGATGCCGTTGATGTCGTTGTCGCGATCAGTCATGGCAGCCGCAGCTTCACGGATGAATTGCCATGTTGGTGCTTCTGGCATTTCCAGACCGGCCTTTTCCATCAGGTCGGTGCGGTACATGATCATCGAGCTTTCGCCATAAAAAGGCGCAGCATAAAGCGTGCCATCATGGCTCAACCCGCCTGCCATCGCAGGCAGCAGATCACCAACATCATATTCATCGGACAAACCGTCCAGCGGTACCAGCCAGCCGTTCGCACCCCAGATCGGGGTTTCGTACATGCCGATGGTCATGATGTCGAACTGACCGCCTTTGGTGGTGATGTCGGTCGTGACGCGCTGACGCAAAACGTTTTCTTCCAACGTCACCCATTCGACATCAATGCCTGTCGCATTGGTGAAGTTGTCTGTGTAGCCCTGCATCCGGATCATGTCACCATTGTTGACGGTCGCGATCGTGATGGTTTCCGCTTGGGCTGCTGCCGTAACGACGAAAGTCAACGCAGTCGCCGCACGAAGTGCGTTCTTCAAATACATCCCTGTCCTCCCTGAGCTTGGATGCTGTACAGAGACCCTAGTTTATAAATTGTCGCGGCGTCAATATAAACTTTACGCGCGTTAAATTTTAGTTCATGCAGATTCCCTCAAGACAAGCCGTGCCGGAAACAGAGTTTCCGTCCGATCGTCAAATTTTCCCCCGCTTTCAATGAGTTCAAACAAGGTATCCACACTGCGCCCAGCCACGTTGTCATAATCATGCGCAGCTGTTGTCAGCGATGGACAAGTAAATCTTGCAAAGGGGTGGTCGTCATTTGATGCGATGCGGAGTGAGCAATCTTCCTTTCGCCCAACCCGAATCCCCTGCTCATAACAGGCTGCCAGAAATCCGATCGCAAGACGGTCATTGCTGCACAAAACCGAGTTCGTCCTGAGAGCGCCTTTCTCCAACACTCTCAAAGCACCTTGATGCCCAATCTCTTCAAACGCCCAGCCTTCGCCATCAATTTTAATGACATCGGGCTCGAACCCCAGACGTTCCATAACCTCTATATATGCCTTGCGTCGCTTGTTGGCGTTTGGGTTTGCTGGCGTGCGCATTTCAAAGAAAGACGGAGGTTCACCCGTCCGGGTCATGTATTCCACGGTTTGGGACACAAAACTGAAATTGTCCGATCCAATAAATGCGGCGCCCAACCCTTCAAGGTTGCTGTCAAACAGAACAGTAGGCACCTCGGCGCAAAACTTCTCGATGTAAGCGCGGTCTGAGGCACGCCCTAATGGGGCAAACAGCACTCCCGCCGGTTTCAGAGAGCGCAAACTATCGAGAATTTCATTCTCCAGCTTCTGTTCACCATGCGAGCTGAAAAGAGATGGACGATACCCGGCAGCAATACAGCTCTGCTCAAGGTATCTGGCCATCTCGGCAAAAAATGGATCGGCTAGATAGGGAACAACGATGCCGATATTCTTGGTCAGCTTTCGATTCTGGTTCACCGCATAGATATTCGGACGGTAATCGAACTTTTCCAAAGCTTCTTCGATACGCGCCCGCGTAGAGGAACGAACGCTTTCCGGGTCGTGAAAATATTTGGAAACCGTTGGCCGAGAAATCCCGCTGAGGGCCGCAAACTCCTCCATATTTCTTATTTTTGCCATACCTACCCGCTTACGGAATTCTTTTGCTTTGACCTTACATTTTCTTTACGCGCGGCAATAAATCAATAGGCTGCCGTATCCGCGCGAATGGTAAGACGCGTGGCGCCAACGCCGAACAGCCGAAAACCTCCTGATCAAGTCGCGGCGTTTTGGACTTGAGCCCAATATATCGACCCCCAGCGCAACCACCTTGGTCGTCAGGTCTGTTCAGGCTCATTTTGCTTCCCGGCAGTACCTTCTGCGACGTCCTTGTAGTCGTCATGAATGCCGTAAGAAGCGAAACCGGATAGCGTTTCAGAAATCTGTTCATCGGTCAGGATTACCGGACCGAGGGCCAAGGAAAGGTAATATTGCCGGGCAATGGTTTCCAGCTCAACCGCGCGCCACATGGCCTTGTCCAGGTCCTCACCCATGGCAATGGACCCATGATTGCCAAGCAAACAGGCGGTTCGGTCTTGCAGCGCTTCGATCGCCAGCTCCGACAGCTCGGGCGTTCCAAAGCGCGCATAGGGTGCGCAGCGAACATTAGTACCACCGAAGGCCGCGACCATGTAATGCGCTGCCGGGATCTCTTTGTGTGCAATCGCCAGCGCCGTGCAATAGGTCGGATGTGCATGGACAACAGCGCCCATATCGGGGCGGGTCTTGAGGATGTCGAAGTGGAACCGCCATTCGGTCGAAGGTTTGAGCGGGCCATCCCAACTCCCATAGTCTCCATCAAATGGCATTGAGACGATCATCTCTGGGGTCAGCTTGTCATATGGCGTCGCCGAAGGTGTGATCAGCATCCGGTTCTCGTATCGGGCCGAGATATTGCCGGATGTTCCCTGGCTAAGACCACTGGAATTCAGAAAAAGGCATTTCTCGATAATCGCCTCACGGATTCCGCGTTCCTTGTCATCCATCTTGTGCTCCTGTCCTCGCGCCACCCCGGCAGAATGGACCAGCCTTAGTTATCAGAGGTCGCACCATCAGGCGACAAGCCCAACCTCGCAATTGCATTGTCCAAAGCCAACCCGAAAACCTGCGCCTGAGGTGACAGGACCTGGTCAGGCCGACGCATCAGCCCAACGGGCCCGCGTGTGATCGACGCATCAAACGGCAGCGCTACAAGGTGGCCATCGCTGATTTCATTGGCGACCACCCCTGCCGAGATAATCCAGATCGCATCGGTCTGTCGGGTATACACCCGTCCGAAAGCACCCGAGACAGTTTCCAGACGATCTTCGATTTCACCAATCCCATGCGCGATCATGAGGCGATCCACCAAGGGCCGGATTGCCGATCCTTCAGGTGGATAAAGCACTTGCCACTCGGTAATCCGCCTGAGATCGGGGGCTTTCAGCAGCGGGTGATCCGCGCGCACGACGAAGACGACCTTCTCCTCGTAAAGCTGGGTAAAGGAAATGCCCTGCATGGTTTCAGGGCGACCCAAACGCCCGATAACAAGCTCCAGGTCGCCCAGACGAAGACGCTCCATCAAATGGCCATGTGGACCGTCGAAAACGCTCAGTCGGGCATTGCCCGCAAGTTCGGAAAACTCGGTGGCAACGGCTGGCATCAAACGGGCCGCAACCGAAGGCAGCACCCCGACCCGAAGACTGGCCCTGCCGCGCGCTTCGATCTGCTCCACACCAGAAAAGCCCTGCTGCAAAGCGGCCAGCGACATTTCGGCGAAATGCAGAAACACTTCGCCCTGCCGCGTCAGAGAAACACCGGACCGGTTACGGGACAACAGCACAGTGCCCAGAATATCCTCAAGCTCCTTAAGCGTCTTGGATATCGCCGGTTGCGTGAGAAACAGCTTCTCTGCCGCAACTTTCAGGCTTTTCTCGCGACATATCTCAATAAAACATTGAATATGCCTAACTTTGATGCGGCGATCTATCATTACTTTCCAATTATAGCAACTAAGTCCAAGTAGAACTCATTTTACATATCGAGAAATGACGTTCAATTATTAGACACGCGAAATCAGGAGAGCCAACATGCGCGTTCAGGTCGCGATCATCGGCGGTGGACCTTCAGGTCTTTTGCTCAGCCAGTTGTTGCACCGCAACGGCATAGACACGATCGTGTTAGAGCGCAAAACCAGGGAATATGTTCTGGGCCGCATTCGCGCTGGCATTCTGGAAACCGGTTTTGTGGAGCTGATGCGCGAAGCCGGTGTAGCAGATCGGATGGACAAGGAGTGTTTTGTCCATGACGGCACAGTGATCTCATATGGCGATATCGAATTCGGTATCGACTTTAAAGAGCTGACCGGCAGCCACGTGGTTGTTTACGGACAAACGGAAGTAACCCGCGACCTGTATGATGCACGCGATGCGATGGGCGGCAAGATTGCTTTTAACGTCGATGATGTTCAGATTCATGGGGCTGACAGCGATGCACCTTATGTGACGTATCAAGCGGATGGGACCGGACACCGGATTGATTGCGATTTTGTCGCCGGGTGCGACGGGTTCCATGGGGTGTCGCGTCAAACCATCCCGCTGACCGTGCGCCGGGAATATGAGAAGGTCTATCCGTTTGGCTGGCTGGGCGTTTTGTCCGAAACACCCCCGGTCCATGACGAACTGATCTATGCCGGATCGGAACGCGGTTTTGCGCTTTGTTCCATGCGCAATGAGAACCTCAGCCGTTACTACATTCAATGCTCGCTGTCTGACAGTGCCGATGACTGGACTGATCAAGCCTTCTGGCAGGAGCTGAAACGCAGGATTCCCGCGCAATATGCTGAGACACTGATCACCGGGCCATCGGTCGAAAAATCAATTGCAGCGCTGCGGTCTTTTGTGACCGAACCAATGCGCTGGGGCCGTTTGTTCCTGTGTGGGGATGCCGCGCATATCGTGCCCCCCACCGGGGCCAAGGGGCTTAACACGGCGGCAAGCGACATCCACTATCTGCACAACGCCCTGCTGCAATTCTATAAAGACCACGACAGCGAAGGCATCGACCGCTATTCCGAAAAAGCACTGGCGCGGATCTGGAAGGCCGAGCGATTCAGTTGGTCCACGACCAATCTGTTGCACCGTTTTCCGGACCAGAACGACTTTGACCTGAAAATGCAGAAGGCTGACATTGATTTCCTGCGCGAAAACACAGAGGCCCAATCGGTGTTTGCGCAAAACTATGTCGGGCTGCCCTACTGATGCAGATTGCGGCGCTGAATAACATTCACCTGCATTGGCGCGAGGATGGCGATCCAGATGGCACGCCTGTGGTGTTTGCCAACTCGCTGGGAACTGACCTGCGCCTTTGGGACATGGTTTTGCCCTTGCTGCCCAAGGGGCTGCGCCTGATCCGGTTCGATCTGCGTGGTCACGGCCTGTCGGAATGCCCACAGGCGCTTTATAGCATGGCTGAGCTGACAGATGACGCCGAGGCGTTGCTGGACCATATCGGGGTTCGCGACACGGTGTTTGTCGGCCTGTCGATTGGCAGCATGATCGGTCAGGCGCTGGCTTCGCGCCGACCAGACCTGATCCGCGCCCTTGTTCTTTCCAACACCGCCGCAAAAATGGGGACGGCCCAGATGTGGCGTGACCGGATGGGAGCAATCCGATCGTCCGGCATCGAGTCTGTGGCTGACGCAATTCTGGACCGTTGGTTTGCAGCGGGTTTCAGGGCAACCGATAACGTGCTGCTTTGGCGCAACATGCTGGTGCGTACCCCTGTTTCTGGGTACCTGGGATGCTGCAACGCGATTTCAAATGTTGATCTTGAATCCATGACCTGGGCGCTGCGATTGCCAGTTCTGGCCATCGCCGGATCAGATGACCGCGCCTGCCCGCCCGAACTGGTCCGGCAGACCTGTGCTATGATCCCCGGGGCGCGCTATGCCGAAATACCCAACACCGGGCACCTGCCATGCGTGGAAGCCCCCGCCACCTATGCTGAACACTTGTCCGCATTCCTGATGGAGAACCGCAATGAGTGACAAATACGCGTCCGGTATGCGAGTGCGGCGCAGAATTCTGGGCGATGCCCATGTGGATCGTGCCGAAGCCGCCAAATCTGATCTGGACGGTCCATTTCAGACGCTTATCACCGAAGGCGCGTGGGGCACTGTCTGGGCTTCGGACGGGATCAGCGACCGTGAGAGATCCATGCTGACGCTGGCTTTGCTGGCTGCGTTGGGCAATTTCGAAGAAATCCCGATGCATATCCGCGCCACAGCCCGTACCGGCGCCAGCAAGCAGGATGTACTTGAAGCGTTTCAGCACGTCGCGATTTACGCGGGCGTACCACGCGCCAATCAGGCCCTCAGGCTGGCAAAACAAACGTATGACGAAATGGAACAGGACTGAATGGGAAACGCGCAGAAACCCCAGTTAGACAAAAAGGAAGTGTGATCCGACAATGTTGAAACAAGGTGAATTCTACCAGCGTGACCGCGAGTGGCACCCACCTGCACTGACGCCCGACTACAAGACCAGCGTGACCCGTTCACCGCAATATTCGCTGATCTCGCTGCAAAACTCGATCAGTGAGGTCACCGGCCCGGTTTTTGGCCACAACGATGTTGATCCTCTGGATAAGGACCTGATCTCGAACTATGCGCAGCCCGGTGAAAGCCCGATTGGCGAGCGAATTATTCTGCACGGCAGGGTGCAGGATGAAAACGGACGTCCGGTGCCAAACACGTTGGTGGAAATCTGGCAGGCGAATGCGGGTGGGCGCTATCGCCACAAGAAGGATACCTACCTGGCACCGATCGATCCCAATTTCGGTGGTTGTGGCCGCACCCTGACAGATGAAAACGGGTATTATTTCTTCCGCACCGTAAAACCCGGTGCCTACCCCTGGCGCAATTGGGTGAACAGCTGGCGTCCCGCCCATATCCACATGTCGATATTCGGAACAGGTTTTGCACAGCGCCTGATCACACAATGCTATTTCGAAGGTGACCCGCTGATCAACAGGTGTCCGATCGTGAAAACTATTCCTGATGCCGATGCGATCAGCCGCCTGATTTCGCGGCTCGATATGAATTCAACGATCCCTCTGGATACCATCGCCTATAAATTTGACGTGGTCTTGCGCGGTCGGCGCTCGACCCTGTTTGAAAACCGTCTGGAGGGGAACTGAAGATGCAACAGCTGGATTATCTAAAGGAAACCCCCTCGCAAACAGCCGGGCCTTACGTCCATATCGGTCTGGCGCCTGGGGCTGCCGGATTTGAGATCTACAGGCAGGAACTGGGCTGGGATATAGCCGGACCAAATGCCGAAGGTGAGCGTATTCGGGTCGAAGGACTGGTCGTGGACGGGGCAGGATCGCCCATCAAGGATGTCTTGCTTGAGGCTTGGCAGGCAAATGCCAGGGGCGTCTATGCCCATCCTGAGGGCGGCTGCGATGTCGAAGACGGCTTTCGCGGCTGGGGACGCGTCATCACCAATTTTGAAACCGGCGAATGGGCGTTCGACACAGTCAAACCCGGCCCGACACCGGGACGAAACGTGGACCAGCAAGCGCCTCACATAAACCTTTGGGTTGTAGCCCGGGGCATCAATGTCGGTCTGAATACGCGTATCTATTTCGAGGATGAGGAAGAGGCCAACAGCAAGGACCCGGTCCTTAATCTCATCGAATGGGAACGCCGCCGCGCAACGCTGCTGGCCAGACGCACCAATAGGGACGGTCAAATTGTCTATCGCTTCGATATCAAGATACAAGGCGAAGATGAGACCGTCTTTTTTGATATCTGATTACTTGGTGTTGCCTTCCCAAGGCGGCACTCATTTCAGGAAGTCACCATGACCAAACCTTGCATCATCTGCGTGGCCATCACCGGTTCCCTGCCTACCAAAAACAACAACCCCGCGGTGCCGATCTCGGTTGCGGAACAGGTCGAAAGCACGCAAGAGGCGTTCGAGGCCGGGGCCAGCATCGTCCACGCCCATGTTCGCAACGATGATCAGACGCCCAGCAGCGACCCCGAAAAATTCGCTCTTCTGAAAGAGGGTTTGCAAAAATACTGTCCCGGAATGATCATCCAGTTTTCCACCGGTGGGCGGTCAGGCGCAGGTCAGGCAAGGGGCGGAATGCTGCCCCTTGCCCCTGACATGGCGTCGCTGTCGGTTGGATCGAACAACTTTCCCACCCGGGTTTATGAAAATCCACCCGACCTGGTGGACTGGCTGTCAGCCGAAATGCAAAAATACAAAGTCACGCCCGAGATCGAGGCGTTTGACCTGTCCCACATCCTGCAAGCGATCAGATTGCACAAGGAAGGCAAGCTGTATGGCAAGCTGTATGTTCAATTTGTCATGGGTGTCAAAAACGCGATGCCGGTCGACAGGGCCGTGTTCGACTTTTACGTGAAATCCATGCAGGATCGCGCACCGGGTGCCGAATGGTGTGCCGCCGGGATCGGTCCAAACCAGATTGTGGTAAATGAATGGGCCGTTGCTGCGGGCGGGCACACGCGGACAGGTTTGGAAGACAATGTCCGGCTGGACCGCAACACGCTTGCGCCTTCGAATGCTGCGCTGGTCAATCGCGTGACCGAGTTATGCGCAAAGCACGAACGTCCGGTCGCCACCTGGCAACAGGCCCGCGAGATTTTGGCTCTTTGAGCGCAGGGAGTAATGGCGCCATGACGATTGATATCCGCCCGCTTCAATTCAAAGGCCACATATAGGATGGAACAGCTTTCCACTCATCCCTGGCTCAGCGGGCTGTTTGAGGACCCGCAGACCTCAGAGATGCTGGGCGCAGAGACTCAGCTAAGACACATGCTGTCCGTCGAGGCCGCATATTCTGAGGCTTTGGCGGCGGTCGGCAAGGTACCAACAGAGGTGGCGGATACCGCGGCTAAACTTATCCGACAACACCGTCCCGACATGCAGGCGCTGCGCGACGGGACGTCATTGGATGGCGTGGTGGTGCCCTCGCTGGTGCGGTCACTCAAAGCGGCATTGCCCGATCATTGCCACGTCGCGCTGCATAAGGGGATGACGTCGCAGGATGTTGTCGACAACGCTCTGGTTCTGTCAATCAAAGACATTCTGGAGGTGTTTTCGGCCCGTCTTTCAGACCTGATAGATGCGCTTGTGGCGCTGGAGCAGGCATATGGCGAACACGTGATGATGGGGCGAACCCGAATGCAGGCGGCATTGCAGATTTCGGTTGCCACGCGCCTGCGAAACTGGCGGTTGCCATTGGCCGATCACCAGAAACGCCTGACCGAATTGCAGCCCAGATTGCTTGTGCTGCAACTTGGCGGCGCCGTTGGCGACCGCGTTGGGATGCTCGGATCCGGACAGGCAATCGCAGATCATATGGCCGACAGGCTTGGCCTGGCCAGCTGCAATGCAAACTGGCATACCCGCCGGGACAATCTTGCAGAACTTGCCTCATGGCTTTCATTGATAACCGGATCGCTGGGGAAGATTGGTCAGGACGTGTCGCTCATGGCCCAGCAAGGGGTGGACGAGGTTTCGCTGACAGGTGGCGGCGGATCTTCGGCGATGCCTCACAAGCGCAACCCGGTCCGTGCGGAACTGCTGGTCGCACTGGCTCGTTTCAACGCAACCCAACTGTCGGGCATGCATCAGGCGCTGGTGCACGAGCAGGAACGTTCCGGCGTTGCCTGGACGCTAGAATGGATGATCCTGCCCCAGATGATCCTGGCAACGGGGCAGGCCCTGATCAGCTGTGGTACGTTAGTGCAACAGATCGAACGGATAGGCATCGTGGAGTGACTGCACTGGCCTCTGAGCCCGACGTTACTCAGGCGGTGCGTCGACTTGGCGTCACCGGTTTTGCCGCAGTAACTTATATATGTCAGCATCAGTGGAGATGGCGTCTTGACTACACTGACAGTTGGGCGAACTGCTGAAACGGACGGATTTCGACAAGGCCGCCGAAACCGCCGACGGCAACGAACAGGCGTCAGGCCTGCCGCGAAAAGATTGCCGATATTTCGGCAGAGATCGCCTCAACCACTTTTTCGGGCTGGGAAAAGCTGCGCGTCTTGAGCCGCATCATGGTCAGGTCGATCAAGGCGGTCGGAAAGCCGAGATCGGAAAGCTCGACCAGGGTTCCATTCGCTAACTGGTCTTCGATGGAACTTCGTGGCAGCCATCCGACACCCAGCCCGTGCTCAAT
>NZ_JBXWQZ010000082.1:0-14551 GCF_059612645.1 Ruegeria sp. YKSF131
GTCACCAAAGAAGAAATACGCGCCATCATCCACGTGGTCGGGATTTATTGCGGCGTTCCGCAAGCATTGGAGTGTTTCCGCGTCGCCCGTAAAGTGCTGGAAGACAAATAAACGCCATCAAAGACCAGCTTCGGCCAACAGTCGCGCGCCTTCGTCATAGTATTTTCTGTTTTTGAAACAGCCGGGCCAGGCCCAGCGCTCGGCCGTAAATCCGGGCTGCAATTCCAGGATGCGACGGGCGTGCCGACGTGCCAGTGACTGGTTGCCTGCCGCAGCGGACAACATGCATAACACGACCCGCGCCCGCACGCTGCCGGGGTCCACTCGCAAGACATTATGCGCGTGCTGCCATGCTGCCTTGTCTTCCGAGAGGGCAAGGGTCATTGACAAGTTCGCCTCGATCCAGATCGGCGGGTGCGGAGTTAACGCAAGAGCTTGCCGATACGTGGCTATTCCGTCCTCAAGCCGGTCGTCATACATCAACAAGACACCATAATAGCCCAGCAATTCGGGGCTGCTGTGGAACCGCTCAAGAACCTTGCGCATCAGCTGGCAAGCCTTGGCAGTATGGCCAGCAACATTTTGGGTAAACGCTTCGAGCGCGGCACAATAGGGATCCGCCGGGTGTTTTTCACGCATGATGGCGCAGTCGGCCTCGACCAGAGCCAGCGTTTGTTCCGGCGAATCTTCCATGCCCAACCGGATCAGATCCAGGCGGCAGAATCCGACAGCGATCCGCGCAGGCAGATAGTCCGGATCGCGCCGCAAACAGACCTCATACTGGCGGATGGCACGAAACAGGCCGTCCTTGGTCGTAAGGCTTTCCTGAATGCGGCCATTCTGAAATGCCGTCCAAACTTCGGTGGATGTAGCGTGTGCTGACCAGATATCGGACCAGTGACCATCCCGCAGCCGCAACTGAAGCGCTTCGACAACTTTCATTGCGATTTCTTCAACGGCGTCAAACGTATCCTTTTCCCGAAACCGGAAACGTTCGGTCCACAGGCACACCTGATCCACAGTTGACGTCAATTGTGCTGCCACGCGCAGCCCTTCGGCCCCTACCACGCTGCCGCTTAGCATATAACCGTCGACAGGCCCTTCCTGTCTTCGCGCATCGCGCAATTCAATGACATCCGACAACGTGCCCAAAAGGAAAAGCAATTCGTCCCGGATCGAGGCCGCCGCCACGTTGATGTTGTTATCGTCACCAATTACTTCAAACGGCTCGACAACAATTGCTGGTCTCTGGCGCCCCCAATGGGATGGAAAGCGCGCGCCAACCGGAACGGGCGCGTTTTCATCAAAACCAACATCCCAATAAGCTTGCCGTTCAACGGCCAACCAGTCTTCAAATTCCGGGTCTGCAACATCCAACCCTTCCAGAAGCTCGGCGCGATCCGGTTGAAGCGGTTCATCAAACAAATCAATTTCAAGCGCTTTCAGGTCGATGGAGACATTCTCGCGCCCGATGTCCAGAAACCCCAGACCGAACCCGGCCAGATGCTTGGTCAGGACACTAAGTTCCTTGCGCAACGATGCCGCACCCTGTGCGGGTGAGCTTTTGCTCCAAAGCTTGTCTTGCAGCCAGGCCCTGCTGCGAACAGCATTTTTAGACAACAACACCAAGGCGAGAAGCGCTTTCGCCTTGGTGCCGCGTGGTGTTGCATCCTGGCCGTCGTCGCAAATCACCTGAAACGGACCGGTCAGGAATATCTTGGTTTTTGCCTTACTCAAATAAACTCCTCAGGCAAGTTCAGACACTGCGGTCAGGAACCACAGCCATAAACGACAATGCCACCCATCGCTTCGTAGGCCAGCTTGCAGCACCATGACTGGTGATCGGGATTTGGGTCTGGCTCTTTATCGCTCAGATCGGGGATGACAATGTGAACCCTGTCCTTGGAATCATAGACGAACTCCACCGCAGGATTACCAACATCCGAAAGGATGTCATGTATCTTCTGCTCAGCCGCATCGCGATCTTCTGGCGACCCCAGCGCGTTGCTCCGGGCGGCGTTCAAAACTTCACACCCAAGATCCTTAAGTGTGTATTTCGGATTAATAGTCAAACGAGCCATACTAAAAGTCCTTTCTTAACAACCACAACCATTTGTATAACCCGTTACATACCTATCCGGAAACAAAAATGACCGACGCGCTGATTGAACTGGCCGAAAACGCAGGGCTTATTTCCGGACCTTCTTTTGCTGAATTTCCCAAAGGTGCTCCGATCCACACCGCCTTTCGCATGATCAATTTGCGAAACGGAACAGTGCCACCCGCTGGCGCAATGAAACATCGCGTGTCCTTCGGCACTGCGCGTAACCGGAACGAAGCCGCACGGCTTTCGGGTTTCGAAGCGATCGAACGTTATGCGCTGCAATACAGCGCGGATTCGCCTGAAACCCGCGAGAGCCTGATTTCATCGGACGGTGCCACGCATTTTCTGCCACGTGATGCCCTTGCTCTGGGTGCGCCGGGCAGCGACGGGCAGATCACGTCGAAGGGGGGCGCAGCGGGACCAACGCATGAGGCCGCTGCGCTATGGGCCTCGCTCGAATGTCTGGAACACGCGCTTGGACCACGTGGGTTCGACCAGGTGTTGCCCGAAACAGCGCTGCCGCGCGATCTGACCCGCTGGCTGAACACCTACCTGCGCAATCTGAGCGTTCACCTTCGCGTGGTTCCGGCGGTCGGCTTGCTACTGCGTGCGGTCTGCGCCGATGCGGATGGCGGGCGGCCAACCTATGGAACGGCTTTTTCCGCCGATCTAGCGACAGGTGTCTGGCACGCGGCATGCGAGGCGGTTGTGTCCTGGCGCAATATGGTGACGCTTGACCACACCGGCGTGACAGATGACGCGATGAATGAGGAACAGGCACGCTTGTTCCGACTGTATCGCGGCGCGCAAACCGATCGCCCGCCAACTCCGGCATCCTCTTTCGATGTGGATGCCTGGCAAAGCCCCGGCCCGACGCTAATGGCTGTATTGACAGCGGCGGCCAACGCTGCCGGGCGTCCGATTGCCATATTCGATATGACGGCGCCGGAAATACCTTTGCCCGTGGTCAAAGCCGTGCCGGTTTGAAACCTTTGTCAGTGACTGAATTGGCGAGTTAGCGCTACGTTGCCAAAGACCTCGGTTTCGGTCCGGTCCGCAAATTCAGAAATCTGTTTGCATCGTTTGGTTTCTGGAAGCCCACAAACGATGTCGCCTGGATCAACAGGCGGGACTTCAACAAATTCGACCCTTGTGATCGCGCGTGGTTTGGCCGCTACTGTTATCAAGGGGCCAACTTCGATCAGGCTGGCAAGCGCGTAACCCGACACAGGCCGTGCGGTTGGCCCTGTTCCCATGGTGATATCGTCCAGAAACCGGGGATCATCGTCGCCCGGCCCGAACTCAAGGCGCATGGGCATTCCAGCTTCACCGCGCGGATAACGCACCCAATCTGTCGGCACATTCACCGCATCCACGAAGAGTTCGGAAATGTGAAACGCCCGAAAATAAAGCCCCAGAGGATTCGCGAACGCCATCGTACGCCCTGTCGGTGTCGCCGTGCCCTTGGAGAAGGCCAGATCAAGGGCTTCACCCGCCAACCCAGATCCCGCATGGCGACAATACAGATCCTGTCGGTTGGCAAAATGTAACACCTCACAAAGCCGCGCGGGCCTTCTGTTTTCACCATGGCCGACAACATAGGGAAATGAGGAAAGATGCATTGTGGCGATCAGGTCGCTCAGGCTGTTTGTCTCTGTGGTCATGAACAAAGCATGTTCGATATTCAACGGATGCTCTGGTGGATGGGCAAAATCTGTTCCCACCAGTCTTTTGTGAAAACGAGCGATGCGTTGAGGCACATCCATCTCGCACCAATCTGCTCGCGAAACCTCGAACAGCTCTTCGCAGGAATATGAACATCTGGATACGGTTTCGACGACCGAAAGGAAGTGATTCAGATCGAACACTGCCATGGTTCTCCACCACTCCATCAGTTCGGTCGTGGCGACAAAGCGCTTCGGCCGCATTTTGCCGTCGGAATCGGGACGTAAAATCAGCGCATATTCCAAAAATTCATTGTGCAGTTCAGCCCGGCTTGCCCATCCCTGATCCGAAAGACTGGCGGCCAGTTCCTCGCCCAGACAATCCCGGGGTTCGCGCGGGTTGGCAGACCATTTGAACCCAGTCGATATCTGACCATCGACGATGTCGTCTGGGTCCATGACCAAGAACGGGCTCACTCCATTGCCATCGAACATCCCTTCAATTCTCGAGTTCCAATCCGACAGGGCAGCTTCACTCACCCCCCTATCGGCGCAACCTGGCGATTGAAAAACAGCCATCACCGAACACCGATCCGTATCTGAAATGCAGGGCTGATCTGCCATCAATAATTGCCACGGCAGTTCCAGCCTGGTTCGAGAGATCATCATCGTTGACGGGCACGGAAGCATCATGAAAAATCTCCCTCCGAAAAAAATTGAAACTTCATCCGCCCCAACCTGCCTGTTCTGGCAGGTGGCGGGTCCACCACAATTCAGGCGAACTATTGGCAACGTGGATTTCACTGCCAGAAGACCGATTACCCAAGATGCTGAGATGATCGCCGTCAAAAGTCTCAAGCGACACTTTCGATGACGTCGGTGATTTTGCCATATGTTCTGCCAAAATGCCGACCGCGATACGCTCACCCATCCGGATACTGTCGAAATAATCGCTGTAGAAATGAACGCCCGCCAAGTTGCGCCCAAGTGCAATATTCGCGGCGAGCTTGTTCAACTCGCCATTCAGCGTCAGGCAGTCTGCACTGTCTTCCGGTCGGGTCGTGTCGATCAGGGTCTTACCCCCCGCAGCTGGCACAAGGACCCGAGGCAGACCGGCCGAAGCCAAAGACACCCGTGATCCATCCAAAGCGTGCGTTCTGAAGAAAGCTTTGAGCACAGTGACGCATGCCCCGGCAACGGCACCATGAGCCGCCCCATAAGACGGGTGCATTGGCGACCCTTCGGGATAAGCAACCGGAAGCAGCAAGTTACGGTCATTTCGCGGCAGGCCCTTATGGGAAATGGCGTTATGCGCAAACCTCTTCACCGAAGGCGAGGCGGCGATTGCATCCATAAGACTGAAACCTTCGCTTGCCGCAGCTTCGAGTTTTCTCAGATGAGCCGCGGCAAAAGGCTCGGCCGCGCCAAGAGTTGCGCCGTGACCGTTTGCCATCAAACTCGTCACACTGCCCAGCTTTTCAGGCCGGGCACGATTGTGCACCTGAAACGTCTGACGTTTCGCGGCCCTCAGGGCCCGTGCCCCGGCTTCCGTCAGCAGGGACAAAACATGCGCGCCGCCCCAGGCAGAGCCAGGATCACGCACACCGGCATATCCATCCTCAGGCAGACCTTCGTCTGTCGGAGTGCCCTGTCCAAGCATAAGCAGGCAGGCATTGAAAAAAGTCTGATAAATTCTGTCAAAATGCACGTAAGAGGCAAGGTCGCGCGGTGTTTCAATGAATTTCGTTCCGTCGCTCTCAAAGGCTTGTTCGGCCGTCGTGTCCGCCCCGTTCTGAACGTCCAGCCACTCAGCCCAATCCCGCAGATAGTCCACGCCCGCCGCCTGCGGCAAGATCTTCTGGTCGATCCTCAAAGCGCCGAAGGGAACAGGCCCGGCGGCCATTGCCTGCGTCAGCTTATGCTTCTGCCGGCGCGCTTGATCTGCTGTCAGTGGATCGTGGCCTTGTACCAGGAACTGCGACAGATACGGCCCCTGCGCACAGCCCTGCGAGCAACCACGAAACAGGGTTTGAGGGGTCAGGCCGCCACCATCCCGAACCCGCCGCGCCGCCGAAACCTTTCCAATCTCAGCGCCATCGGCGTCCCGAGGGCTGCCATCGCGCCGGAACCATTCCAACTGACCAAGCGCACCAGCCACGTTGGCCGCATCACCGGCACCATCCCTGATGGATTCGAACGGTACATCCCGCAGAATGGCCATCGCGTAGATCTCGGCCATCTCCGCCGCCAGCTCATCCGAGCCAAGCCGGGGCGCGGGGGCAATACCCAAACCCCCGGCGTCACATCCGTTGAGACCAAGCCGGTGGCCCAGGATTGGCCCTTCCCACGCACGCCACCTAAATTCACCACCCTCTGATGGCGCGGTGCGGAAGGGCCCGGAATAGGCTGGCATGTCGAACAACGCCAACCGATTGCCAAAATTGTCGGTGCAGGTCGGATCAGCCACTTCTTCCAGAAACTCGGTATAGACCTGCGCGTCGACAATTCCGTTTACGTCATGACGCAACCCCTTCGAGAAATTCGTGGGCCATGTTCCTTCAAAAAGGTCCGATTCACCGTTGTGATCCTTGAAAACCTCCTGAGAGGAACGCGCCAACACACTCAAACGGCGTCGACCCCGGCCTACCTTTTGATGGGCTTCATAAGGGTTCTGCCATGGTTCAGACGGAACGGTATGTTGCGACATGATGTTCTCCTCATCGACACCAGAACGAATCGCATCACGGCGTTACCGGATCGTGACTTCCAAAAAGGGAATGTGTTTTCTACTTTTTTTCAATAAGTTGCCAGCTTCACGCCGGCGTACAGAACGCTATCACGCAAAAAACCGTGACCCGGTCTCACGTTGCAAAGCCAACCGAGCACTTGAACGCCGCTGTAGACTTGCCACGTCTCAGATTCTCGCAAACCAGGCCAGATGCCACAGGCAAGGCCCGCGATTCTAAAGACATTGCGAACTGCATCAGTCCGGAAGAAAGTGAACCAGTTCGTACCAATGGTGGATGCAAACCGGTGCGATTCCGTTCTATTTCAAAGAGTTCGGATGGATCTGTAAAAAAAACCAAACACTGCGGAATTGACCTTGTATTTCCGTTGCTTGCACGGATATACCCGTCGGCGGAGACGTGGCCGAGTGGTCGAAGGCGCTCCCCTGCTAAGGGAGTAGGCCCGGAAGGGTCTCGAGGGTTCGAATCCCTTCGTCTCCGCCATAAAACCGTATAACTTATTGATTTATATATGTTTGATGGCTTTCGGTAATTTCTTGCCACCATAATTGCCACCAAAGATACTTCTATTGAATGCAACAAAAAGCAACGTTTTGCTGTTCCGTCGATTCTTAGACTGACGTGGTTCTCATTCTGTTGGGCCGTTCTGCTTTTTCGACGATGTTTCGTATCGGTTGCGATGCCGGACGCAATGCCGACCTCCAAGTATGGAAAAACCGAATTCGCACAGAATTCTCTCGAATTCTCATGCGGATCGGGAAAAAATCTGCTATACGCAAACCATACAACAACATGCACCCGAGTTGGCTCTGCCGGACCAGTTGAACTGTCCGAAGCGGGCTAAATTTGTGTGCCTAAACCGGAGATCTGCGATAGTGACTGCCCCCGCGAATACCCTCTACCTTTCTGTTGACCAGGTTGCGCATCGTTTTGGCGTATCCAAGGACTCGATTTGGCGTTGGAAGCGCAAGGGCGACTTCCCTGCACCTGTGAAGTTGGGTGGGACTACCACCCGTTGGCGTCTTGCCGATATCGAGGAGTGGGAAGGCCAGCTCGCTTGTGGTCTCATCTGTAGCCTGGATTTCGAACCGAGCGCCCTCTTGGCAAGCTGACAACCGGCTCCTTTCCATCATCCTAAACCAGCCCCGAACCTCAGCGGGGCGTGGTGCCCTATGACGACGCGGCTCTTGTCGCGGCGATCGCCCCTTCTTGTCCGAGAGAGACTTCACAATGACCGATCAGAACACCCCTTTCAGCGCCGACTCCTACATTGAAAACGTCGTGCATTTTCCCTCGCGTGCACGGTCGTCGGCAAGTGCTAAACCGCGAGCAGTCATTGAGGTGACGCCCGACTGTATGCCGAGCAATTTCTCACTGAACGCTGATGGCATCTACCAGTTGCGGCCGGGGGAGGATGACGACCTGGTGCCGGTGCGGATTTGCTCACCGTTGATTGTCAAAGGAATGTGCCGGTGGCCAAAAATGGGTGGCTGGGGTCGCGTCGTGTCGATCGAGGATCCGGACGGGAATTGGAATGAGGTGATCCTTGAAGCTCGGGATGTTTCGAAGAAATCCGCCGCAGCACTGAGTCCCTTGTTCGATCGTGGGTTGGAATTGGCGCCCGTGGAGAAGGCAGCGCAGGGCGTGGCAGAGCTGTTAGCGACCTGGAGGCCGGCGGCACGGTATCTGCGCTCGGATCGGCTGGGATGGGCTGATAGTAGCTTCAGCGTCTTCACACTTGGAGATGGCCGAGTGCTTGGCGAAGGGCTTGTGGTTACCGATGCCGTTTCGGATGATGTGGCCGCCGCGATGTATGCAAGGGGCAGCCTGGAAACCTGGCGAGCGGCCGTGGCAGAGCCCTGCATCAATAACCCGCTGATGACTCTGGCGCTGTCTCATGCATTCACCGGGCCGCTCCTGTCGGTGCTGGGGCGCGACGGCGGCGGCTACCACCTGCGTGGCGCCTCCTCTCGCGGAAAATCTACGCTGCTGGGGGTGGCTGCTTCGGTTTGGGGCGCACCGTCCTTGGTGCAGAGCTGGCGCGGCACTGACAACGGGATCGAAGGGATTGCTGCGGCCTGCAACGACAGCTTGCTGGTGCTTGACGAGCTCCACCAGGTGGAGCCGCGTGTAGCGGGAGAGATCGTCTATATGCTTGCCAATGGTCGCGGAAAGATGCGCATGGGTTCCAACGGCAAAGCCCAGCAGACCAAGCGCTGGTCAGTGCCAGTTCTCTCGAGTGGGGAGCTTTCTCTTGAGGAGCATATGGCGAGTGGTGGTCGCACCATGTATGCCGGTCAGGACATCCGTCTCATCGACCTCGCGGCCGATGCCCGACAGCATGGTGCCTTTGACTGTTTGCACGGCGCGACAGACGGCCGGGCATTTGCTGAGCAAATGCAGCGAGCGGTGCGCGAGAACCATGCTGTGGCCGGCCCTGTGTTCGTAGTTAAACTCATGGAAAGTCTGAACCAGCACGACAAGCTTCAGCGGGTTTTTGATGGCTTCTGCCACTTGTGGGGGAATAAGGCTGATCTTCCACCCGATGGTCAGGTCCAGCGCGTTATGGGGCGGTTCGCTATTGCTGCGCTTGCTGGCGAGACGGCGACGAAATTTGGGCTCACCGGCTGGCCCTGCGGCGCAGCGCAGTCGGCTGCGTTCGAGCTCTTCCAGGGCTGGCTTGATGCGCGCGATGGTGCGACCCGTGCCGAGATCAACGAAGCCGTGGAGCGGAGCCAGTCCTATGTATTGAAGAACCTGGAGCGCTTTGCAGTGGTCGACACTGGAGTCGGTGAACCTCTCGACGGCTGGCGGGACCAGGGCTGGTTCTACGTCACACCTGAGTGCTGGCGTCGGATCCATCAGAACGGCGATGCGGTTGAAATTGCGCGCATCCACAAAGCTGCCGGCCTTCTGAAGACGCAGAAAGGGGATGGGTTGCAGTTCAAGATGAGCCGCAAGGTGTCTGGCCGTCCTAACGTATATGCAGTTAGGGCTTCGGCACTTGTTAGCACGGAGGGAAGTTGAAGGACGATATTGGAACCGGTGCGCACCAAACAGACGCGTTCCGGTTTCGGCTTGGACCACCCGGACCGGAAGCCTCAACATCGATATGATGGTGTATCAGGATTTGCCCGGTCCGAGCGGTCCAAGTGGTCCGAGTAGTCCAATCATCTTAGTTCCGTCCCGCCACACGTTCCCATTCTCATCGTCGCTATAGATAAGACGTGCAGCGCATGCTGCGTCACATCTGAGAAGGTAGCGATGACTATGAAACCGCATGGTGACACCCGGCTGGCGAGGTATGTTGACCGCCGGGTGCTTGAGCTGAAGCCCCGAAAATCCCAGTCGCAGATAGCCAGCGAGGCGGGCTTTCCGAACCCGAATATGGTGACAATGATCAAGCAAGGCACGTCAAAGCTGGCGTTGGATCGTGTGCCCAGCATGGCGCGCGCTTTGGATTGCGATCCGGCATTTTTGATGCGCCTGGCCTTGGAGCAGTCTGCTGGCGACACGGCGGCCTTGGCCATTTTTGAGGTGTTCGGCACCCCGGTCACGGCGAACGAGCTTGGTTGGCTGCAAGAGATACGTGACGCATCCAACAACGACGTTCCGCGGATTACCAGTAGAACCCGCGCCGCGATCAGGGCAATCTTCGGGAGGTAGGCATCATGAAAGGTCAGAACGATCTAACCCCTAACGAGCGCGCCTGGTTACGCTTCTTGCGCGAAGTGAGTAACGACAGCGACCCCAAGCCTACGTTGCGTCGGGTGCATCTCTTGCGTCGCCTTTGTCGACCTCACAAAGGAAAATGGAAAGGTTTCTCGAGATAGCGACGAGGAATGGCTGGAGAGTCCTGCCTCGCCGGATCCCGCGCAACCTCAGAGGTTGCATAAAGTTGACAAAGGTTTACATCGCGACGGCCGGGATGGACGGAATGTAAACCTTTCACCCCTCAAAACAGCCGATTTCGGGCCAAAAGGTTTACACTAAGTTTACATTAAGTTGACAGATCCGGGCCGAAATCAGGTTTTTTCCAGAAAAATGTAAACCTTTGATCGAAACAAACCCAATAAAACATGGCTCTCTGAAAACAACACATCCGAACCAAGGCCAGAAAAACGCACACAGCGACAAAACACAGGCCAGTCGACACCAGACACACAAACACGGACGTAACTCAGACCAGAGCACAGCGCTCCTGAGACAGAACCACATTGAGAGCGTAAGCACAGGTCTATGTCAGGCAGTGTTTCGAACTACTCCGGAGAGAAGAAACCGACGACTGCTAATAGTGGGGAAATAGTCGTGAATAGTGAGCTGCACCGTATAGAGGCTGACTGTGCCAATTTATGCAAAGTAGTGCTAGGTCAGCCCTAAAAGCTGGTTGTCTAATAGGGAGGCTGGTGATGGGGAGATTGTAGGGAGGAGCTCTCAGAACCGAGAACTGTTCCCGAGCTCCAGTTCACAGGTGTGATGGATGCTCCCCAAACAGAACTGAATTAGATCAGCTCAAACTGAAAGAATGTGAATTTGGGCATGATTTAGATCCGATCTATCGCGTATCACGTCATAAGCAGCTTTTTCGAAGGGTCATAACTTGGACAAACTGTCAGTCATGCAAGCTTTTCGCCGTATCGTTGAACGCGGTAGCTTTGCCCGTGCGGCGGAAGACCTTGGTGTTTCTCCTGCGCTTCTCAGCAGAGAAATCAAGCTTCTGGAAGAGAGCCTGGGAACCGTTCTTCTCACCAGAACGACGCGATCCATGTCACTGACGGACACCGGCAGTCTTTATTACCAAGATGCAATTGGAATTCTCGACGCGGTCGAAAAAACGGAACAGACCATCAGGGAAGGCTCAAAAGCGATGCGTGGGCACCTTCGGGTGAATGCGTCAAGTTCCTTCGGCCAAACCGTTATCGCACCGATGCTTCCAGAGTTCTTGGAAACCTATCCTGATCTGCGATTTACGCTTTCGATGGACGACAAGATGATCGATATGGTCGAGGGCGGGTTCGATCTGTCGATACGCATCCGTGCCGCGATGCCGGATTCGGCACTTGTTGCCCGACGGATTGGCGTGATGCGGCAGAGAATATTTGCGTCTCCTGACTACTTGGAGCGATGCGGGACACCGACCCAGCCGGCGGATCTAAAAAATCACGCGATCATCGGCTTTTTGCTTGCTGATCATTTGTCGAGCTGGAAGCTCTCGGCCGCCGAAGGTGTCACAACATTAGAGCTTGATCCGCGCGTGCGGGTCGGCAACAGCCTCGTTTTGCGAGATCTGCTGATAGCGGGGCAAGGTATCGGAACACTGCCCGAGTTCGTCTCTGACGCTCCCGAAGCCAGCGGGGCCTTGGTGCGAGTTCTTCCTGACCACGAACTGCCCGCGCCGGAAGTATTCGCCGTTACAGCATCTCGCTTGGGAATGGACGCAAAGGTTACAGCCTTTCTTGATCATCTGCGCCTGGCTCTCAGGTCCTGACATTATTCAATACAGGTAAAGAGTGATGTCAAAGAGCGCGACTTAATTGGCGGCGCAACAAATTCCATTCTCTCAGGGAACAAGTCGCAGCCCTGAGAGGTATCCTATGTCACGTATTCTCGTTCTCTACTATTCAAGCTATGGCCACGTCCGCGCATTGGCCGGTGCCGAGGCCGAAGGTGCCAGAAGTGTTCCCGGCACTGAAGTTGACGTTCGGCGCGTGCCCGAAACTGTCCCTGAAGAAGTCCGCCAGCAGGCCGGCTATGTCGTCGATGATACGCCTGTCGCCTTGCCGGCAGATCTGGAAAACTATGATGCAATAATTTTAGGAACGCCGACCCGATTTGGCATGATGGCAGGCCAAATGAAGTCCTTCCTGGATCAGGCTGGCGGGCTTTGGGTCAGGAATGCTCTGGTTGGTAAAGTCGGGGCGGTCTTTGCATCTACGGGTTCGCAACATGGCGGGCACGAGGCCACCCTTCTGACAACGCAAGTCCCGCTTCAACACTTTGGGATGCTGATTGCCGGAATGCCCTACACATTTGCTGGCCAGACTACATCAGAAGAAATCATTGGCGGCGCACCATATGGTGCCGGAACGATCGCCGGTGCTGATGGTTCCCGCACGCCTACCGAAACTGACCTGGCCGGAGCGCGTTTCCAGGGCGCGCATGTTGCAAGGATTACAGCGTGCCTCGCTGGATCAAACCTCCAAGCGGAAGCAGCGTAACCCGCGCGCCTCTGACGTCTCACTCACATTCTCAAACGCCTCAGCCGGGAGACATACCATGTCACGCTCAACCGATATTCTGCTCACTTCACTCGCCCCAGCGGTATGGGGAAGCACTTATCTGGTAACTACGGAAGCGCTCCCGGCTGGCTATCCGATTACCCTGGCCGTGTTACGAGCTCTGCCTGCTGGTTTATTGTTGCTTGCAGTGACGCGCTGCGTTCCACCACGCGAATGGCTCGGTCGAACATTCGTCTTAGGCAGCCTCAATTTCGCTCTGTTTTGGGTGCTCCTATTCGTTACTGCGTATAGGTTACCTGGTGGTGTGGCTGCTACCCTAGGATCGTTGCAAGCAATGATCGTGATTTTGATGGCATGGGGATGGCTGGGGACCCCAATCCGACTTGGTGCACTTGGTGCCGCCACGACTGGCGCAATGGGTGTGTCTCTGCTGCTTATCGGACCAGAAGCACAACTTGATTGGATCGGTATAGCAGCGGGTTTGGGAGGAGCCGCGTCAATGGCTGCTGGCACTGTTCTCAGCCGGAAATGGCAACCTCCGGTCTCGGCGCTTAGTTTCACAGCGTGGCAATTAACAGCCGGTGGTTTGATACTGCTGCCAGTTGCACTGTTCCTTGAGCCGCCTCTACCTGCGCTCAGCGCGACAAATGTCGCCGGCCTTATTTGGCTCGGGTTGATTGGCGCTGCAGCAACCTATGTTCTTTGGTTTCGTGGCATAGCGCGCCTGGAGCCCAGTGCAGTCTCGATGCTCGGCATGATGAGTCCTGTTACAGCTGTCGTGCTCGGCTGGGTATACTTGGGACAAACGCTTAGCCTCACCCAGTCCATAGGAGCAGCCATAGTTATTGGCTCTGTTGTGGTCGGCCAGAGCGTGAATCGAAGGGACAATTCGGGTGTGAAAAAATGGAGACCAGCAACAGCTGGATCTGCTTGATGGGTTTGAGTCGCAAACAATGGGCCCGATCACGCAAGTGGGCGAGGAATGGCTCAGCGCCTCGCTCATGCCCGTTCGCCAGACCTCTAGAATGTCGAAGTCCTAGGTTTTCCCACGCGCAGCGAAGGGGATGGGTTCTGGTGCCGCGGCATCTGGACGATCCAAACCTCCCTTAGCTTTTGTTGCGTTGTGGGCGATCGATCCAAAGCGCTGAGAGCGCTCAGGGCTTGCGTTTCTATTTCAGTGCTGTCGTGATCAAAAACTACGTTGGATGCTGTCAGCGAGCACCCTAGCCAGCCCAGTGATCTTCCTCGGCGGGAAACGGAACCGACATCAGCTCCTAGCGCTGGTAACTCCGAGCATACGATTAGCTCCTAAGCACACCAATTTGACATCAATTTATCGGATTAAGGAGTGGCAAGATGCTGATCCCACGAGGGATGAAAGCACTGAATGTTCAGTAAACGCTTACTTTGAGGCGTTTTGCCGCCCATCGCCGCGCCTGCGACCGCGGATCGCCCTAATAACTAGGGGAACCCTTCTTCTTATACACCATACCTACACATCACACACCAAGCATACTCCTCACCTTGCATCACGCTGAAGACAGATGCGCAGGCGTCGAGGTCGCGGCGCTGGCACAATACGTCGAACTTGATCACTCGGCCCCTAATTCGCTTCGCGCGCTGAGCCTATTTCCAGGAGAACCTGGTCCATCGACGCTGTAGTTCATCAAGTGCCTTCCCGACAACGTGTCCGTCGTCAGGGATTTTGGGACAGATGGCGGCGTGAGCTAAGAGAGGGTCTGGCTCATCTGGTTCATGTGATTATGCGGCGGATTTGCGGTGAAGCAAGCGTCGCGT
>NZ_JBXWQZ010000083.1:0-14022 GCF_059612645.1 Ruegeria sp. YKSF131
CTGAACCTTGCATCAGCCAGTTCACATCCTCTTCGCTTTCGATGATCGTGCCCATATGATGGTGATAGGCCACCGGCATACCCTGATCTGCCATCCATTTGGCAAGCTCGGTCAGCTTGCCCGCATAGGCCAGAACCTCGTCTTTGGACAGCTTCGGGCGGTCATTGACCGGCGTTCCGATCTGCCCCTGAACGGTATTTGAACACTCGGCGTAAACGATGCAGGGGCTGTTCAGCGCAACAAATTGTTCCACCTGCTCGCGCACGATGGCGACCTCGGCCTCAAGGTCATTGACCAGAGTACTGCCCGAACACCAACCGCCACACAGCGCGATGTCGTTTGCGTCCAGATAGGCGCGCAACCCTTCGGTGTCGCCGGGCATCCGCTGGCCCCGTTCAACACCGGTATAGCCGATCTCGCGCGCTTCTTTCAGCGCCTGCTCCATCGTGTAGGCTGCGGTCAGGTCCGGCAGATCGTCATTCTGCCAGGCAATCGGAGAGATACCGATCTTCACGCTCATTTCGTGTTTCTTTCCTTGATGGCGACCTCATAGGCCGCACGTTTTTCGTTTACTTCCGGACGGATGCTGACCTCGGGCACCGCCACTTCCCACCACGTTCCGCCATATTCGGTCGATGGGTAGGGATCGGTGTCGATCACCACCACATAGGGGCCTTTGATGTCACTTCGCTTGGCCAGTGCCTCCTCAAGCTCGGTGATCGAGCTGACCTTGAGCGCGGTCGCCCCCATTGCTTCGGCATGTTTGGCAAAGTCGATCACCGAATTTTCGCCGCCGATTGCGTGATCCAGCAGGTTGTTAAACTCGGCCCCGCCGGTTCCCATCTGCAAACGGTTGATGCAGCCAAAGCCGCGATTGTCGGTGACCACAACGGTGAACGAAATCCCCATCATCGCCGCCGTCGCCATTTCCGAGTTCGCCATCATGTAAGTACCGTCGCCGGTAAAGCAGATCACGTCGCGGTCGGGCTGGGCCATCTTGATGCCCATCGCACCGGCGATCTCATACCCCATGCAGCTGAAGCCATATTCCATATGATAGGCACCGGAGCGCGGTGCCTTCCACAGCTTGTGCAACTCACCCGGCATCGTGCCCGCGGCACACATAGCAACGGTGTTTTCATTGGCCGCCCGCTGCACGGCACCAATCACCTGCATATCCGTGGGCAGCGCATTGGTGTCTGCGGGCGCGTCGGTCAATGCGTCGACCTTGGCAAACCATTCCGACTTCAGCGTTGCAGGCATATCAGGCGCGCGGTAACCGCCCAACGCGTCGCTCAGTTCACCCAGCCCAACGCGGGCGTCAGCCTGCAGCGGCATCGCGCCGTGCTTTGCCGCGTCATAGGCGGCGGTGTTCAGGCTGATCAATTCCCGCTCGGGGTTCGCGAACAATCCCCAAGACCCGGTGGTGAAATCCTGAAAACGGGTGCCGACGCCCAGCACAAGATCCGCCTCGGCGCAGATATCGTTGGCAGGCTCACCGCCGGTGACGCCAATCGGACCAAGGTTCAGCGGATGATCCCAGACCAGCGCGGATTTACCTGCCTGCGTCTCGGCCACCGGCACATTGTGCGCCTCGGCAAAGCGCTGCAAAGCGGCGGTCGCGTCCGAATAATGCACACCGCCCCCGGCCACGATTACAGGGCGCTTGGCTGCCTTAATCGCGGCCACGGCCCGTGTCAGTTCACCCTCATCCGGACGAATTCGGCGCTGATACCAGACGCGCGGCTCAAAAAAGCTTTCGGGATAGTCATAAGCCTCGGCCTGCACATCCTGACAAAAGGCCAGCGTCACCGGACCGCAATCCGCCGGGTCCGTCATCGTGCGGAAGGCGCGCGGCAGCGCCGTCAACAGGTGCTCCGGCCGGGTGATGCGGTCGAAATAGCGGCTGACCGGTCTGAAACAGTCATTCGCGCTGATGGTTCCGTCCGAAAACACTTCGGGTTGCTGCAAAACCGGGTCGGGACCACGCGTGGCGAACACGTCACCGGGCAGCAACAAAACCGGCAGGCGGTTCACATGGGCCAGAGCAGCAGCGGTGACCATGTTGGTGGCCCCCGGCCCGATGGACGAAGTGACCGCCATCGCCCGCCTGCGCCCCAACTGCTTGGCATAGGCAATCGCGCAATGCGCCATGGTCTGCTCATTATGACCGCGATAGGTGGGCAGGCTGTCTTTCACACCGTGCAACGCCTCGCCCAGACCGGCCACGTTGCCATGGCCGAAGATCGCCCAGACACCTGCGATAAAGGGCTCTCCGGCCTCGTTCATCTGCGCGCCCAGATAGCGCACCAGAGCCTGCGCCGCGGTCAGTCGGACTGTCTTGCTCATCATGATCCCTTTCAACTCAGCTCCGCCTTTGGCGGCCTGCGGGTTTTCTCATTTGCGAAGGTGCCAGCTTTTGTATCAAAGCCTGAAAACAGAGTGGCGTCACTTGCCACCGCCCGATGGATGCCCCATTGGGGCATCCAAGTTCTGTACTTTAAACCGTACCGCCCAGCGATCCTTCTAGCTCGGCCATTTCCTGACCGCCTGCCATCAGGTCCTGCAACTGCTCTGGCGTGATCTCGCCCCGCGTTGCTGTGCCCAGCGTCTTGCCCCGGTTCAAAACGGTAAACCTGTCACCCACCGCCAGCGCGTGACGCACGTTGTGGCTGATGAAAACCACGCCGACGCCCTGACTGCGCACCTTGTCGATGGTGGCCAGAACGTTCGAAGTCTGGCGCACACCAAGGGCCGAGGTCGGCTCGTCCAAGATCAGGATCTTGGCACCAAAATACACGGCGCGGGCAATGGCAACGGTCTGCCGTTCCCCCCCAGACAGGGTGCCAACCGCCTGATCCGGCCCGCGCAGGTTGATGCCCATCTTGCGCATCTCTTCCATGCAGACCTCATTCGCGTGTTCAACATCGAACCGTTTCAGCAGACCCTTACCCTTGGTCGGCTCGCGCCCCATGAAAAAGTTGCGCGTGACGCTCATCAGCGGGATCATCGCCAGATCCTGGAACACGGTCGCAATGCCTGCCTCCATCGCATCCCGCGGAGTGTCGAAATGCAACGGCTTGCCCTCGAAAAAGATCTCGCCCTTGGTGGGTTTATGTACCCCGGACATGGTCTTGATGAAGGTCGACTTGCCCGCGCCGTTATCGCCCAGCAGGCAGTGGCATTCACCCGGTTTGACGTCAAAACTGACGCCCGCCAATGCGATGATGTTGCCAAAGTGCTTCTCGATATCCTTCATTTCCAAGATGGGGGCCTGATCGCCTGCCGCATCGCCATGGTGGAACTTGGTATCTTCGGTCATATCAGCGCTCCCCGGTTACGCGTTTGCGGATCGCGTTGTTGAACAGAACGGCAATCAGCAGCATCGCGCCCAGGAACACCTGGAACCAGTCCTGATCGAAATCCGTATAGGTCAGTCCGATGACAACCATGCCAAAGATGATCGAACCAAAGAACGCCCCGATGGCCGAGCCATATCCGCCCGTCAGCAAACAGCCCCCGATCACGGCAGCGATGATCGCCTCGAATTCTTTCTGGAAACCACGCCGTGCGTCGGTCGAGCCCGCGTCGATCACCGTAATGATGGCCACCAATGCAGCGCAACAGGCGGTCAGCATGAACAGAGACACCTTGATCTTGCTCACGGGAACACCGGAATTCGATGCCGCAGTGCTGTCACCGCCCGCCGCGAAAATCCAGTTCCCCGCCGGGGTTCGCAGCAACACATAGGTGGCGGCCAATGCCAGCACGATGAACCACAGGATTTCGACCGGAACGCCGGGCACCTTGGGTGCTCCGCTTTTGAAGGTGTCAATCATGCCATTGGCCGCCAGCCAGGCAAACAGGCTGCCAAAGGCTTCGCCCGAAAAGAACGGCGCCAGCCAGTCGTTTTCAACTACGTCACGCACACCGCGCAACTGGGTCGACCCTCCGGTCGCCGCTTTGAGGCCAACAAGGGACAAGCCACGCAGAATGAACAGGAAAGCCAGCGTCACGATAAAGGACGGCAGGCCAGATCTTATGACGATATTGCCGTTCACTGCTCCGACGAATGCCGCGAATACAAATGTCATGGGGATCGCAATGATCAGTGGCAGATGCCATGTCACCACGCAGACGCCGAAGAACAGGCCCGCAAACGCCACCATCGATCCGATGGACAGATCAAACTCACCACCGATCATCAGAAGGGCCGCACCGATTGCTAGAATGCCCAGCTGTGCCGCAGGTGTCATGAAATTCATGACCCCGGCCAGGGTAAACATCGAATCGTCTGCTGTGATGGCAAAGAAGATGACCACCAGAACGACACCGGCCATCGCACCGAGTTCGGGCCGTTTCATGAGCTTGGTCATGAAAGGTTCTTTCTTGACCCTTTCGTCCCCGGCGATTTGCGCTGAGTCACTCATCGTTTCCTCCCACTTGGGTGGGAGCGGCGCCACCGCGCCGCCCCGTTTAGTTCAGGTTGCGGTATGGATCAGCGGATGCCCTGCGCGGACAGCTCGATCACCTGCGCGGCCTTGTCCTGAGTGATCAGGTTCGGACCCGAAGGAACGTTGCCACCGGGCATCAGGCCGTATTTGGCGTGCAGGCCCATGAAGTTCACCGACAGGTACCCTTGCAGATACTGCTGCTGGTCAATGGCAAAGGCCGCGTCGCCATCCGCAATCGATTGCAGGAAGTTGGCCGACAGGTCGAAGGATGCAACGTTCACATCACGGCCCGACGCTTTGACAGCGGCAACAGTCGGCTCACCGGCCGAGCTTGCACCCAGCGCCATAACCGTATCGACGGCTTCGTTAGCAGCAAGAGCAGCCGAGACCTTCGACTCGATTTCCGACGGATCGTTCGAGGTCGGCAGAACTTCGACATTACCGCCAAAGCCTTCCGCGAAACCTGCGCAACGCAGGTCCAGCGCAACGTTGCCCACTTCGTGGTTCACACAGATCGCGGTTTTGCCCCCCATCGAAGCCAGTTGTTCACCCGCAGCTTTCCCGGCGTCAAACTCGTCCTGACCCACGTGCAGCAACGCACCCAGCTGTTTCGACACATCCGACCCCGAGTTGATCGAGATCACCGGGATGCCTGCGGCAACGGCACGTTCGATTGACGGGCCAAGCGCATCCGCATCCGGGATCGAAACGATCAGGCCATCAGGTTCCTGGTTCACCGCAGCGTCGATCAGCTGCGACATGGCCACCATGTCGAAGGTTTCCGGTGCGCGGTATTCCACATTCACACCGACATCCTTGCCAGCCTGTTCAACACCGTTCTTCACGACGTTCCAGAATGCGTCATTGGCCTGGCCATGCGATACGACCACGATGTCCTGCGCAAGAGCGGGTGTAGCCAGGGCCAGTGCCCCCGCGGCAAGTGCACCTTTAACGAATTTCTTCATTTCAGTTTCCTCCCATTGGTTCAGTCTGATCTTCTGTTGGGGTACCGGCCCCAATCATCCGGCTGTGCCGAATCTCAGTGGCTGCGGCGCAGGGCCGAGCTGTCGTTAGTTTGAAGAATTTTGGTCATTTTGCAACCGGTTTCAAAATTTCCTCCATCCGGACGGGCTTTCCCGTCTGCGCTGACAGGGTCGCGGCCTCGGCCATCGCCAGCGCCGCCACACCATCCTGCAACGTGACGGGAACGTTGGAACCGCCGCTGACGGCATCAACAAATGCGGCCCATTCCACGCGATAGGCCGGCATGTAGCGTTCCAGAAAGAAATAAGTCGGCTTTGCGCCCACAACGCCATCTGCCGTCGATTTCACGACGGTGTTTTCCAGCATGTTATGCGCCTGCAACAACCCTTCCGAACCCAGCACCTCGACCCGCTGATCATAGCCATAGGCCGCCCGGCGCGAGTTCTTGATGACCGCAATCCGGCCGTCTGCGTAAGTCATTGTGACCACAGCCGTATCCACATCGCCTGCCGCGCCGATCTCCGCATCCACAAGCGACGATCCCACCGCCGTGACGGTCTGAGGCACATCCCCCATCAGAAAGTTCGCCATGTCAAAATCGTGGATCATCATGTCCCGAAACAGTCCTCCGGACACTTTTACATAGCTGACCGGAGGCGGTGCCGGGTCAAATGACGTGATCGACAACAGTTCGGCCTTGCCGATTTCACCTGCGTCCAAACCGGCCTTCAAAGCTGCAAAATTAGGATCGAACCGCCGGTTAAACCCGATCATGACAGGTTTGCCGCGCCCCGCGACGGCTGTCAGACAGTCTTGCGCCCTCTGAAGGCTCAGATCGACGGGCTTTTCGCACAGAACGGCTTTGCCAGCGCCCGTGGCCGCCTCGATCAGGTCGGAATGCGTATCCGTCGGCGTTGCAATCAGAACCGCGTCAATCTCGGGATCAGCGATTATTTCTTCTGAACTGCGTGCCTCGGCCCCATATTCACGCGCCAGGCTGGCTGCCGCTTCGGGCAGCGCATCGGATACGGCACACAACCTGCTCCCCGGATGGGAAGATATGGCCTGCGCATGAACACGCCCAATACGCCCGGCACCCAGCAATCCGACCCTCAACATGCAGCTCTCCCGAATCTTGTTGTTGTGCGTAACAATGATTTTCTTTGCAACCGGTTGCAATATATTTTTTGCATCGCCCCCGGTTTTGCCAGCGGCTCCCGCAGCCTCAACGCGAATACCGCGCAAAAACCCGGTCTGATCTCAACAGGATTACCCCGCCCGACACGCATTTTCCGCGCAAATGCCAGCCTACGGGAATCCCCCAATATCGCCGCCCGGTGAATCACGTTAGATTGTACTTAAGGAACACATACTACCACTCTGTGACCCCTTAGAGGGGCTGGCATGACCCCCTCGTCCAGCCCCTCATACCACACCAAACAGCCACAAGATCACATCGCGCCGACCAAAGCAGGCGCATGTCCGGTATTGATCTGGTTTGACAATGGCGATCCCTGAAGGACTCGAACCCTCAACCTGCTGATTAGAAGTCAGCTGCTCTATCCAGTTGAGCTAAGGGACCGCTGCGCCCTTCTTGCGGTTTTTACCCGCGGGGTTCAAGAGGCAAGCGCATGAATGCGCTGTTGGGATCGTCAACATACCCAAAGATTGGCCCGCAATAGGAATAGCCCAGCGACTCATACAGCTTGCGGGCGGCATCATATTCGCGAAGATGGCTCGCCCCGGTCTCAAGAACCAAAGCCTCGCACCCCTCTGCGCCAGCCTGTTCAGCCAGATGCGTCATCAGCACGTGCGCCAGCCCGCGCCCTCTTGCCTGCGCCAGAATATGCACCGATTTCACTTCGGCGGTTCCATCGGGCAGCGCTTTCAGCGCACCGCATCCCAATGGCTGCTGTCCGTCAAAAATGGCCCAGAATCGCACCCCCGGGCCAGCCAATGCTTCGGCGTCCATCGTGTGGTTGCTTTCCGCAGGTCCCGCAGTTTCGCCATGGGCAAAATGCGCCTCGACAATCGGGCGTAATACGTCCGATGTCGGGTCAGCCTCGCGGATTTCGATCATTCAGTGCGTCCAGGGGGCACGCCGGTCGGTTGCGAAATTCTCGCCATAGCCCCGCGCACGCAGATTGGGTTTGCGCTTGTGCGGCTCGCTGACCTCAGCATCGATACCGTGGGCCTTGGCATAATCCAGCGCCTCTTCCCTCGTGTCGAACTTCAGGCGCACCTGAGCCTGCGTGTCGCTGGACGACGTCCAGCCCATCAGCGGATCAACCTCGCGCGCCGAGGCCGGGGCGTATTCCAGAACCCATTTGCGGGTCTTGGCCATCCCCGAGGTCATCGCATTTCTTGCGGGCTGGTAAATCCGTGCGCGCATGTCGCCTCTCCGTACTCACTTGGCTGAGCCCGTTTATGCGTCAGAGCGCGCCCGGGGGCAAGATTGCAATTGTCGCGGCCCTCGCCCGCGAACTCATGCCAGAAACTGTCATCAGGCTGGGATAGGATCGCGCCAAACAAACGCAAGAACATTACACCATCTCACCCCCGCACAGTCTCAGACCGCATTGCGCGCAATGAATTCGGATCGGCCCTTGCAGTTGGACAAAATAAGAACAAATGTAAGGGCCTGACGCCCGGAGCCTGCCTATGCCATACGCCCATTCCGACAAGACCCAATTGACCGCCGAAGACGTGCGCGCCCGCCTGAAACTGGAAGGCGGCAGGCAATTCGTGATGCATACCGAATTCAATCCGGCGGGCGATCAGCCCACGGCGATCAAGGAATTGGCGGGCGGCGTGCTGGACGGGGAACGCGATCAGGTGCTGCTGGGCGCGACCGGAACGGGCAAGACCTTCACCATGGCCAAGGTGATCGAGGAAACCCAGCGCCCCGCCATCATCCTGGCCCCCAACAAAACGCTCGCCGCGCAGCTATACGGTGAATTCAAGGGCTTCTTCCCCGAAAACTCGGTGGAATATTTCGTGTCCTATTACGACTATTACCAACCCGAAGCCTATGTGCCGCGCTCTGACACCTACATAGAAAAAGAATCCCAGATCAACGAACAGATCGACCGGATGCGCCACTCGGCCACGCGGGCGTTGCTGGAACGCGATGACGTGATCATCGTCGCCTCGGTCAGCTGCATCTACGGTATCGGCTCGGTCGAAACCTACGGGGCGATGACGCAGGATCTGAAGGTCGGTCACGAATACGACCAGCGGCAGGTGATGGCCGATCTGGTGGCCCAGCAATACCGTCGCAACGATCAGGGGTTTCAGCGCGGCTCGTTCCGGGTGCGGGGCGACAGCTTGGAAATCTGGCCCGCCCACCTCGAAGACCGCGCCTGGAAGCTGTCCTTCTTCGGCGAGGAACTGGAACAGGTCACCGAATTCGACCCGCTGACCGGCGAAAAAACCGACACGATGGACCATATCCGGGTCTATGCGAACTCCCACTACGTGACGCCGAAACCGACGATGCAGCAGGCCATCATCGGGATCAAAAAAGAACTGCGGACGCGCCTCGACCAGCTGGTCGGCGAAGGCAAACTGCTCGAGGCGCAGCGGCTGGAACAGCGCACCAATTTCGATCTGGAAATGCTCGAGGCCACCGGCGTCTGCAACGGGATCGAGAACTATTCGCGCTATCTGACCGGCCGCGCTCCGGGCGAACCGCCACCAACCCTGTTCGAATTCATCCCCGACAACGCCATCGTCTTTGCCGACGAATCCCATGTCAGCGTGCCGCAGATCGGCGGCATGTACCGGGGCGACTATCGGCGCAAGTTCACGCTGGCCGAACACGGATTCCGCCTGCCGTCCTGCATGGACAACCGGCCTTTGAAGTTCGAGGAATGGGATGCCATGCGCCCGCAATCCGTCTTCGTCTCGGCCACCCCCGCCGCGTGGGAGCTGGACCAGACAGGCGGCGTCTTCACCGAACAGGTGATCCGCCCCACCGGCCTGCTGGACCCGCAGGTCGAAATCCGCCCCGTGTCGATGCAGGTCGACGACCTGCTGGACGAGGTGCGAAAGGTCGCCGCCGATGGCTATCGCACATTGGTCACGACGCTGACCAAACGCATGGCCGAGGACCTGACCGAATACCTGCACGAACAGGGCATCAAGGTCCGCTACATGCATTCCGATATCGACACGCTGGAACGGATCGAGATTCTGCGCGACCTGCGTCTGGGCGCCTTCGACGTGCTGGTCGGCATCAACCTGCTGCGTGAAGGGCTCGACATCCCCGAATGCGGGCTGGTCGCCATTCTGGACGCCGACAAGGAAGGCTTTTTGCGGTCCGAGACCTCGCTGGTTCAGACCATCGGCCGCGCCGCGCGCAACGCCGAGGGCCGGGTGATCATGTATGCCGACAAGATCACCGGTTCGATGGAACGCGCGCTGGCCGAAACCGACCGCCGCCGCGCCAAGCAGATGGCCTATAACGAGGAACACGGTATCACGCCCGCGACCGTGAAAAAGAATGTCGAGGATGTTCTGGCCGGGCTGTATGAGGGCGACGTGGACATGAACCGCGTCACCGCCACCATCGACAAACCAATGCACGGCGCCAACCTCGAGGCGCACCTGAACGGGCTGCGCGACCAGATGCGCAAAGCCGCCGAGAACCTGGAATTCGAAGAGGCCGCCAACATCCGGGATGAAATCAAACGCCTGGAAGCGGTCGATCTGGCCATCGCCGACGACCCCATGGCCCGCCAATGGGCGGTGGATAAAGCCTCGGAGGACGCGGTTAAATCGCGCGGACGGTCAACGGCTGGACGGCCGGGGCAGCGGGGCGGGAATGTGAAGAGGCGGAAGAGGTAAAGTAACATTGCCTATTAATGAAGAAATCCTAGCGCACTTTGCCGAAATAAAACCAACCGAAATTCTAGAAGAGAAAATCTTAGCTTTCGATTCGGAGAGCGAATTCGTTGGTGTGTGCGTTGACCTGCTGATTGAAGCGGGAAGCTACTTAATAACAGCGGCATCAATTTACCCAAGTGGTCAAGATGGCTGGACGAGAAACGAGGCAATAATCGGCGGAAGCTTGGTACGGCTCTACAAGCTAATTGATGCCATACTGGATCAAACTTGCAAGCACCGGCTTGAGACTGCATTCATCCTTTCAAGATTGCATTTCGAGACAACGGTTAACTCCATATTTTTGATGAGAAATCCAGAGCAGGCGAACTTTGATAATTTTGTAGCCTACTCGCTGCAACACGAAGGTAAGCTTTTAGACACCATCGACAAAAACGTGGCAGAACGGGACGGGAATTCGCTGCCGATTGAAGACCGTATGCGTCGCTCAATTGAAAGAACGTTTCGAATGTCTCAGCTAGAGAAAAAAGACTTGCCCGCAAATCGAATGAGGGATTGGCAAAACAGTAGCCTTTACAAAAGAGCGAAAGCTATCGGCTTTGGTCAGGCTTATGATGCGGTTTTCGGCGGAGGCTCACAGATAGTCCACGGAAACTGGGGGGATTTGTACCAACATCATCTTGAACCTAAAGGGGACCGTTTTGTTGCCAAGACAAGCTTTAAAATTCCCCGGCCTCAATTCTTGGAAGTAAATGCAATTCACTCTGTTGCCGCTGTTTCGGAGTTCATTTGTTTTTTGGGATTGTATCAAGAACGTCCTGTTTTGGTGGATCTGTTCAACAGCTTTATTGAGCGAGTTAAAACGTTAAGCGGCTTCCACGAGAACTTCTTGGTCCAGAATTCGTAAGCAAGTGTAGGTTGGATTTCCAACCCGTCACTACCAAGCAAACAATACGCATGATCGGTTATTACTCCATCCTAATCGCTACCCCACACTCCGCATTTGCGCCTCGCTCCACCCTCCTCCACGTTTTAAATCGCAAGTTGTGATTCCAAACGGCTGCTATGACGAACGCGAACACCCTGCCCAGCGCGTGTGAGGTCCAAAGCGTTGTTCTCTCCAACTAAAAGAAAGGGCGGGTCTATCCCCGCCCGAACCGTTACCCCTTATCCCAATGGGCAATCACGTCGTACCCAACCGGCGTCGGCGGGCCTTCCATGAATTCAGCGAAATGGCCCCACAGCTCGGCCACTTTGGGCGCATTCGCGTTCGAGGTCGCTTCGCTTTCGACAACCGAGATCACATAGCCCGAACCATCCTCGTTCATCACATTGGTAAAACTGTGCATGCCGGGCATACCCATGATGTCGGATTTCAATTCATTCATCTTCGCCGTCGCCGCCTCGCGCGTACCGGGCTTCATTTTGTATTGGGTAATTCGTGCAAACATCACTATCCTCCGTCGTCTGGCAAAATTGCCATGTAACACGGCCGGAACGGCCCCGCCGCGCGCACCCTAGCACGACAGCCAGAAATCTCGCATTGATACCGGCGATTTGCGCCGATTTTCAACCATACACCGCACTGCATCCGGGCGGCTGTCCCTTCAGGGTTGCAGCCTCGCCCCCAGTGCGGTTGTTTTTGCACCGACGGATGCTTTGATCCCTATCAATGCCGCACCACGAATGCGTCGGCAAAGTGGGTCCCATGCAAACACGGAATCCAACCGGAATTGACGCCTACAAACCCGCCCAGATCGCCGAGCTGGTTGAAACCGCTGGCGTTGCCAAGGCACATCTCACGGTCGGCCAGACGCTGACTCTGGCGATACTTGCGGGTGTGTTCATCGGCTTCGGCGGGGCCGCCTTCACCATGGTCATGACCGGCGTTGACCCGGGGTTTGGACCGGCCCGGTTCCTGGGTGGCGTCGTGTTTTCTCTGGGCCTGATCCTTGTGATCGTCGGCGGGGCCGAGCTGTTCACCGGAAACGCCCTGATGACCATCTCGGCGGTGGATCGGAAAATCTCGCCGCGCGCCCTGCTGCGCAACTGGGGCCTCGTGTACCTTGGGAACTTGGTCGGGTCTATCGCGCTGGCTCTGGCCTTCGCTGCAACCGGTTTGCTGGACGGGCCCATGGGGGCCACCGCATCAGCAATCGCAAATGGCAAGGCCGACCTCTCTGCCACCCAGGCGTTTGCCCGCGGCGTTCTGTGCAACGCGTTGGTCTGCCTTGCCGTCTGGCTGAGCTTCGCGGCCAGAACAGCGGCGGGCAAGATCATGGCGGTACTCTGGCCCATAGCGGCGTTTGTCCTCTTGGGGCTCGAACATTCGGTCGCCAACATGTACCTGCTGCCGCAGGGCGCGCTTGCCGGTGCCGATTTCGGTTTGGGCGCGGCCATGGGCAACCTGTTCTGGGTCACGATCGGCAATATTGTCGGCGGCGCAGGCGGCGTCGCGCTTGCCTATCGCTTTGCCTATCTGCGCAATACGCCCGGCTGAGCACGCGGTTTATCAGGTTTAGGGCAGGGAGATCCCCAGACTCCACCCTTGCACCCCGCCCCACCCTCCTCCACGTTTGAAATCACAAATTGTGATTCCAAACGGCTGCCATGACGAACCCGAAAAACCTGCCCAGCGCGCATGAGGTCCAAAGTGCCATTCACAGGGTACGCGGCACCCGTGTGGTGCTGGCCGAGGATCTGGCGCAGTTCTACGGAAAATCCGTCAGTGCCTTCAATCAGGCGGTGTCGCGCAACACCGACCTGTTCGAAGGCTACCGCTTTCAGCTTTCCGATGCCGAGGTTGCCGATTTGCAATCACAGAATGTGATTTCAAAACCCAAAGGCCGCGGCGGGCGGCGGGTCAATCCGTGGGTCTATACCGATTACGGCGTGGCCATCGCCTCGGCCCTGTTCAAGGACCCGCGCGCGATCAAGATCACGCGGATGATCACCGAAGCCTTTGTCGATGGCGCGAACGCCCTGGCCGAGACCCCGCGCAGCGTGCCGGAAATCCTGCCCCCCGAACAGGCCCCTGCCCCGCTGCTGCCCAATGGCGACCAACTGCGCGAACTGGCTGAAAACATCCTCGATTCCGGCCAGCAGAGCCTTGTCGATTACATCGCCAACCCCACCACCAAACGCCAACAGGCCGTGGCGGTGATCATGAAGACGCTGGCCGAAACCGCCGGGGAAGAGGTCCGCACCCAACAGGAACGCCTGCGCCTGCGAATCGCCGAACGGCTGGCCACCGGCGATTATGCCAGTGACGACGACCGCAAAGGGTTGTTGGAACTGCTACAGGCGATGAAAGGCTAAACCCTTCCCCCGAATTCAGGGGCGCACGAACTTGGCGCTTCCCACCGACCGTTCGCGCGGCTTCAGCTGGTCTTGCGCCTGCACGGTGGTCGCGCGCGGCAGCTCCAGCTCGGCATACCCGCAGGCCACCCCGTCACCATCCGGGTCGTTGCGCTCATGATATCCCGGCTGCCCAGCGCGGAATGGACCGATCCCCATGGCCTGTGTCGCATCACATCCCGCCAGCGCGATCAGGTGGATCACCGCCTCGTCCCGCTCATAGCCCGAGGTGCGCAGAAAAACGCCCGTGGCAATCAGCGCGGTCGTCAGCGGCAGCAGCAGAACCATGACCAGTATCCTCAGCGGGGACAGCGCCTGCCGCCGCGCCGCCTCGGCGCGCTGGTGTCGTTTGGCCGAGCGCGGGTTCAGGTCAGGTGCTTCC
>NZ_JBXWQZ010000084.1:0-13447 GCF_059612645.1 Ruegeria sp. YKSF131
AGTCTGACCCGCCGGTGGGCGACGGGCAAGAATGACCCAGCGTCGCGTTGCATCCCCTGCCCTGCTTGTGCGATATCCCGCGCGTGTAACAGTGATATAGGGCCGCCCGACATGATCCTCTACCCCGCCATCGACCTCAAAGACGGCAATGCCGTACGCCTGCTGCGTGGTGAAATGGACAAGGCCACCGTGTTCAACGAAGACCCGGCCGCTCAGGCCCGTGCTTTTGTCGAGGCAGGGTGCGAATGGCTGCATCTGGTCGACCTGAACGGCGCATTCGCAGGCGAGCCGGTCAACGCAGCGCCGGTTGAGGCAATTCTGAAAGCGTGCAAGGTGCCTGCGCAACTGGGCGGCGGCATCCGTGACATGGCCACGATCGAAACCTGGATCGAGAAAGGGCTGGCGCGGGTCATTTTGGGCACTGTCGCTGTCGAAAACCCCGACCTTGTGCGCGAAGCAGCCAAAGCCTTTCCCGGCAAGGTCGCCGTCGGAATCGACGCACGCAACGGCATGGTGGCCACCAAGGGCTGGGCCGAAGAGACCGACGTTCAGGTCACCGATCTGGCCCGTAGTTTCGAAGACGCAGGCGTTGCGGCAATCATCTACACCGATATCAATCGCGACGGTGCCATGCAGGGCCCGAACATCGAAGCGACCGCTGCCCTGGCACAGGCCGTTTCCATCCCGGTGATCGCCTCAGGCGGTGTCAGTTCGCTGGACGACCTGATCGCCCTGCGCGATTGTGGCGTTGCGCTGAACGGCGCGATTTCGGGTCGGGCGCTTTATGATGGCGCGATTGACCTGGCCGAGGCCATCCGCGCCCTGTCGTGATCGGTTATTGCGCGGCTGCGGCGGTCAGCTTGGCCAGCGCACCGCGCATCTTTTCGATGACCGGTGATTTGTCGACATCGTTCAGGTCGTCCAATGTCTCTTTCGGGTCTTCATAGATCAGCCACACCTGGCCATTGGCGTCTTCGTAAGCCTGCACCTTGAGAGGCAGAAACAGCCCGGCACGCGGGTCGATCTGCATGGCTGGCGTACCCAGCGCAGGGTTGCCGAAAATCAGTACCTGATTGGCGGGAATGGGCGTGCCGATCTTTTCCGCCCCGGCCGCGTGGTCGATGCGGGCAAACACGGTTGCGCCTGCATTTCCGACAGCAGCTTCAAGCGCGTCCAGCGCCTCGGCCACGGATTTGTCGGTTTGAACCTTGATCAGATCATCTGCCATAGCGGTCAGCGCGCCTCCGAACGAAAAAACATAAGCCAGAATCAGTCTACGCATATCGATATTCCTTCTGTGAAATTCACCCCAATTCTCACAGATTTGAGACCGCTCACAATCACAAGTCTGGCATCGGCAAGGCTTTGCCGCTAGAGGTGCGCCCGTAAAGGATATCCTATGCTGAAAACCCGGATCATTCCCTGCCTTGATGTTGCTGATGGCCGTGTGGTCAAAGGCGTGAATTTCGTGGGCCTGCGCGATGCGGGCGACCCGGTGGAATCGGCCAAAGCCTATGATGCAGCCGGAGCGGACGAGATCTGCTTTCTCGACATTCACGCGACCCATGAGAATCGCGGCACCATGTTCGATGTGGTGCAGCGCACGGCGGAACAGTGTTTCGTGCCGCTGACCGTGGGCGGTGGGGTGCGAACAAAAGACGATGTGCGCGCCTTGCTGCTGGCGGGGGCGGACAAGGTCAGCTTCAACTCGGCCGCGGTTGCCAACCCGGACGTGATTGCCGAAGCGGCAGATCAGTTCGGCAGTCAATGCATTGTCTGCGCCATCGACGCCAAGACCGTCAGCCCCGGCAAGTGGGAAATCTTTACCCATGGCGGGCGCAAACCCACCGGCATTGATGCGGTTGCCTTTGCAAGAGCCGTGGTCGCCAAGGGGGCCGGTGAAATCCTGCTGACCTCAATGGACCGCGACGGCACCAAATCCGGGTTCAACCTGCCGCTGACCCGCGCCATTTCCGACGCGGTAGATGTGCCCGTGATCGCCTCGGGCGGTGTTGGCACTCTGGACCATCTGGTCGAGGGCGTCACCAAGGGCGGCGCAAGCGCCGTATTGGCGGCATCGATTTTCCATTTCGGCGAATACACCATCCGCGAGGCCAAGGAACATATGGTCGCAGCTGGCATCCCCATGAGGTTGACATGAGCATCTTGCACGATCTGGCCGCCACGATCGAGGCACGCAAGGGGGCTGATCCCGACAGCAGCTGGACGGCCAAGCTACTTGCGAAAGGCCCTGAGAAATGCGCCGAGAAATTTGGTGAAGAGGCCATAGAGGCCATCATCGAAGCCGTAAAAGGGGATCAGGTTAAGCTGACCTCGGAAGCGGCGGACGTGTTGTATCACCTTCTGGTCATGCTGGCCGCGCGGGACGTGGCGCTGGATGATGTTCTGGCCGAGCTGGACCGCCGTCAGGGCACCAGTGGTATCGCCGAAAAGGCTGCCCGCCCCAAAGGGTAAGGCCCGGGTTCCGCACCGTCGCCTGTGCCGTTATAATCGGATGCCAGACTGTCAGGCTGAAGGCGCGATATGATCCGAGTTTTGATGCTTGTGGCAACCCTTGCCATCGTGGCTGGCTGCACCTCGCCGCCGCGCTCGACCGGGGATGAGGTGCAGCGGCTCGCCTCGGAGATTCAGGGCCTTGGCCCGGATATCGACCCCGAGGAGGCCCGACGCGCGGCGGGAATTGCTTACGCCTATACCGCCCAGCTGGTCGAGGAATACCAGATCACAGACCCGCCCCTGATCCATAATATGAAGGTCAACAAGGGGCTGCGCCCGCGTGGGCTGTGCTGGCATTGGGCCGAGGATATCGAGCGGCGGCTGAAACAGGAAAACTTCCGGACGCTGGATCTGCACCGTGCCATCGCAAACGCGGACAACCCGACGCGGATCGACCACAGCACCGCAATCATCAGCCGTAAAGGCGCGACGCTGTATGACGGTGTCGTATTGGACCCGTGGCGTTATGGCGGCGTGTTGTTCTGGTCTCCGCTGGTCGAGGATACCCGGTATGACTGGGTCCCGCGCGACGTGGTGCTGGAAAAGCGGCGGAAGGAACAGGTCGCCCGCCTGAAACCTTACGTCCCCGCCAAACCCTAAAGCTTGGACGAAATGATCCCGGTCGAAAATCCACCCATGCGCAATTCGCCAAACAGGCGCTGATATTCAATTTTGGGGCAGCGGTTCATCACCACATCGACCCCACGGGCCTTGGCCTTTGCCGCCGCTTCAGGGTGTTCCACACCAATCTGCATCCAGATCGTACCGAGCGACGGAAACGCATCCAGCGCCTCGTCCACAATAGGTGGCACGGCCTCGGACCGCCGAAAAATGTCCACCATGTCCACAGGCTCGGAAATTTCTGACAGGCTGCCGCAAACCGTCTGACCAAACAGGTCATTGCCCGCGTGGCCCGGATTGACGGGAATCACCTTGAACCCTTTCAGCGACAAATAGCGCGCCACGTAATAGCTGGGTCGCACCGGGTTCATGGAAACGCCGACAACGGCCACCGTCTTGGTGCGTTGCAAAATGGCCTTGAGGTACTGATCGGAATAATCTGGCATGCCCTATCCTTAACAGCGTTCCAAAAAGAAAAAAGCGCCCAAGAAAGCTTGGGCGCCAGTTGTTGGAACGAGGGACAGTGAAATGACCCGCGGCAGTTCCGTTCCGCGGTCACTGTGACATTTAAGCATGGATCTATTAAAAAAAAGAGGGGCGGCGCATTTTTGTGATGACTTTTCACAATTAGCTGAACTTTACCTATCTTCCGTAGAGAATTGCGGGCCAATTTTCTTCGGCCATCGCAATGTACCCTGTTTGATCCTGCTGCCAGATTTCCTCGACCTCGGGCGAATGCGTCAGGTAAAGACGCCCATCGACCACCTGCCACGCATTGGGATCTGTGCTTTTCAGCACGCCCATCGCCATCCCGTACGAGCAATAGCCGCCGAACTGCGGCGCAAAGGCGCGCGGATTGCCCTCGAAGAGCTCACGATTTGTCTGCGATTTGAAATGCCACCGGGCACCTTTCCACATGACCGCATTTTCGGGCACCCCTTTTGAGGGCGCATCGCTGCCAAAATATGACACGGGATCATACCCCGCCAACGCCACACCATCAGTGGCGTAATACACGGGTTTGTCCTGCGCAAATACGGCAGGGGCAAGCAGCACAGTGCTCAGCGAGCAAAGAAGAGTACGTCGGTTCAGCATCGTCACATTGGAATCTGCACATTCAAGACCATCAAGATGCAACTTTTCGCGCTTTTCGAAACCCCTGTTGACGCGGTTGTGAATGAGTGTCCGCCAATTGAAACTTAGTCAAAGACGTCTTCGATCACGTCCCATGCTTCATCGAACACGCGCGCAAGCATGGTCTTTTTCCTCTTTTTGCGCTTTGTTTTCCGAGGGGCAGTATGAGACACAGCGGCGCGCATCGGTTCGGGTTTGAGTACTTTCCGCACGGGCAACATCTTCAGGTCGTGCAGCGGTGCCCCACAGCTGGAACAGCTAAGCTCGTGCCGTTCCTTGCCTTTCAGGATCAGGGCAGCCCGGGTGCCGCAATAACAGCAGGTCGCGATTTTGGCAGGACCGGGAATGACGCTCTCCTTTATTCAGGGTCGCGATGCATATAAGGCGATTGCCGCAGCATTTGAGACGTTCAGGGAACCAAATCCCCCGGCTGCGTCAATTTTAACCAACTGATCCACGGTTTCCTTTGTCTTCTGCCGCAATCCTGGACCTTCCGCGCCCAGCGCAAGCGCGACGGGACGGTTCCGGCCAGTGCCCAAAGCGCCTTCGATTGTCACGTCGGCTTCTCCGTCCAGCCCAAGAACCAGAAAGCCCATGCCCTGAAGCTCGACAATCGCGTCCGAAAGGTTGCGCACCCGCAGATAGGGCTGCCGCTCAAGCGCGCCGCTGGCGGTTTTTGCCAGTGCTCCGGTCTCGGGCGCGGAGTGGTGGCGTGTGCCGATCACAGCACTGGCCCCCAGAACTTCGGCCGAGCGCAGAATCGCCCCAACATTGTGCGGGTCGGTGACCCGGTCCAGCAGAATGACACGAGGGTTTTCACGACCGATGCAGTTATCTGCCAGACTACCCCATTCCAACGGCTTGACCTCTAGCGCTGCGCCCTGATGTACTGATCCGGCATCGATGGGGGCAGAAAACTTGCGCGGGTCGACTATCTCGGCCTCGATCCCAGCAAATTCAATAGCTTCCGCCAGTTTATCGCATGCATTCCGCGTCACCATCAGGTGTAGTTTTTGCCGTTTTGGGTTCATCAGCGCATCGCGAACCGCGTGCAGGCCAAACAGCCAGACGGTTTCTGCAGCGGCAGCTTTGCGCGCCTGTTCCTTTTCGACGACCCATTTGGGTTTCTTCATTTCAAGGGCCTCCGGGCCGGGAATTCGGTTTCCTGCGCCAAAGGGAAATTTTCCTGTTGACGCTCCTTTGGTGCGCTAGTAATCACGCCTCCACGTCAGGTGCAACGCCTGACAGTGGGCGACAGGCCGCAAGGTGTGGCAGGGGACTGTAACTCCCTCGCGGAGACGCACGCCTGGTTCGATTCCAGGGTCGCCCACCACTCAGTCTCCACAAAACCTTGGCATACGCGTCCCTCCCGCGTAGTGTTTATTTTTCCGTGGGTTACGAGGGGCGACGGCGGTAGAGACCTCGCATTTGGTCTCTGATCCGGGCCATTTCTGCGCGATATCGGCAGAAGTCTCAGCGGGGCATTCGCGCGTGAGGTCTTAGGGCAGGCCTGGATGCGCTATTGATGCGGAAAGCCCAGACTCTTCCGCTGTTCATCCCAGTCCAGCGGTAATTCCGGAAGGCTACGCAACTTCATTGCTGTGAGATGTTTTGGCTGACAACCCTCGAGAATGGCCGTTGAAATATCCGGTGCCAGCCAGGCAAGTGGCAGGATGCGACTGATCGATCCACTTCGGAGCCCTTCGCGGTCTTCGATTTCGCGAATGCTGCCGGACGTGCCGTCAAGAAGTTCGGCCCACCATCGTCTCGCATCAGCGACAAGGTTGATGAGGCCCTGATCCGGCTGAGGCGCATCGGGCGACGCAATGATGATCGGCCTCGCCCGTCCGGTCTGACGCTTTTGGAACGGGACCTCGAAGGCGGCATGGACTGGTAGTTTCGCGTTCTCAGTTGGCTGTAACGCACCTAAATCCAACCGAACACAAAACTGTTCCTTTGACAAATCCATGCGATCAACCAGGCCATTGAGGTGATGTGCATCTGTGTGTTCACCCTCATCGGCAATCTGGTTGCTCAGAGAATCCGCTGCCCGAAGGATGTCCGTGATCGATGAAGGATCCAAATCGACAGCCGATCTGATCTGCCGGGTCAGCCATGACTGATCGTCCAGGCGGGTCTTGAGCCCACTCAGAACCAGCCGCTCGACTTCTCCTGCGGGCAATCGTTCGATACTGCCTTGGTTGTCTGAGCTGGACGGCGTTGACGTGTAATACCAGTACCGCCGCGATTGGGTGGTTCCACCCTTGTGCGCAGACTTGATGGCGTAGGTCGTGCGCATTGGACGGCCCACGGTATCAAAGAGCAGCCCGTCCAGCAGGCGCCGAGCCGACCGTCGGGACGTTGCGCTCTTGTTGCCACCGTGGCTTGCAAGCAGCTCCTGCACCTGCCGCCAGGTAGCTTCGTCTATGATGGCCTTATGTAAACCATCATGGAACTCATACTTGTGACGGGTCTTGCCGATGTAGACGGGGTTGCGCAGGATGTTGTAGAGCGCGCCACGAGAGAAGGACGTACCTCCCGTCGTGCGACCGTATCGGTCGGTCCGGCGTTTGCTTACGATACCGAGGGCGTCGAGCCTGTCGGACAGTTCGCGTACCGATCCGACCGCCAGGTACTCGGCAAATAAGGTGCGGATCGCTTCGGCCTCAACCGGGTTAACAATCAACGCTTTATCGTTGACGTCGTACCCCATTGGCACCGCGCCCCCCATCCACATCCCCTTACGTTTGGAAGCTGCAACCTTGTCCCGGATACGCTCAGCCGTCACCTCACGCTCGAACTGGGCGAATGACAATAGGACGTTAAGGGTCAGGCGACCCATCGACGAGGTTGTATTGAAGGCTTGGGTGACCGACACGAACGACACCCCTGCCTCGTCGAAGAGATCGACCATCTTCGCAAAGTCCGCCAGCGACCGGGTCAGGCGGTCAACCTTGTAGACAACAATGACGTCGACTCGGCCTGCCTCAACATCGTTAAGCAATTTTGTAATTCCGGGTCGGTCCATGGATCCGCCGGAGAACCCGCCATCGTCATAGCGATCGGAGAGCTCTGCCCAGCCCTCGTGCTTCTGGCTGAGTATATAGGCCGCACAGGCCTCACGTTGCGCATCCAGCGAGTTGAAGTCCTGCTCCAGCCCCTCCTCAGTCGACTTGCGGGTGTAGATGGCACAGCGTTGGCGGATCATGGCTTTGCGACCTCGCGCAACCCGAAGAACCTGGGTCCGTTGCGGTTGGTCCCGGTCATCGCCCGCGCCACCGCCGACAGCGAGGAATAGCTCTGGCCGTTCCATGTCGCACCGCCATCCGCTGTGATCAGCACTTCATGCATCTTCCCGCCCCAGTCCTTCAAGATGCGAGTGCCATCACCAACCGTTGCTGGCACGGCGCCCCCGCGGCTTTTCAGGGAACGCGAGTCAATCCGTGCCCGGATGACCCGCTTCCAGGCACGGCGTGCAAGGGCGTTCTCGCCTCCCGCCGAAACAGCTTGTGCGTCGCATGCCAGCGACAACCGCATTAAGCGCGCGGTAAAGGTTTTGGGCGGCGCGGTGCCCCTTGTCTCCAGCCAGATCCGGCGCAGCGTTGCGGCGTCGGCTTCTGCCAGTCGGCAGATATCGGGGGCGGTCACGGTCAACGTCATTGTCCTTCCCCGGGCATGATACGGTAGCGGGCCACCCTGCCCGACCGGTCAAGTTCGACAGGTACGCCTGACGACCGCAGCTGCGAGATCGCCGCGCGTATCGTATGCGGCTGCCAGCCCAACTGCTTTTGGATCTGCACAACTGTTGCCCCGGTGCGGCGCGCTAGCAGTTTGCGCAGCATCTCGGTCTTACTCTTGCCCGCTGGCTTTGCCGACGTGGACGTCGCGGGGGCGGTGGAAAGAGCCCCAGTAATTTGTTCGGTCATTATCCTCTCCTGTTGGTCGCGGGGCTTTCTCGCGCCCGTACTGACCAAAGCCCGGCGTTCCGGGCGGGAGGTTCAATTCGTTCAACAACCTCAGTGACGCTCACCCTTGCCCAGAAGTCCAGTGGAAGATCGGCATTCAAACGCCAGGAATGGCGGGCAGTTGTCGCCGCCCGCTTGGTCATCATATGTCGATCTTTTCAGCGATATTCAGCGATATTCAGCGCGTCTTCCAGCTCGACGCCTAAGTATCGAACTGTGCTGTCCACCTTGCTGTGGCCGAGTAAAAGCTGCACTGCGCGCAGGTTGCCGGTCTTGCGGTAGATCAGCGCAGCCTTGGTACGCCGTAGCGAGTGTGTGCCATACGGCTGCTTAAAGCGACAAAGTCGCCATTTGCTAAAAGTGTTCGGAGGCTGCATTGAGCCCGGTGCAGACTATGCTGAATCGCGCAGAAACCGACGCGATGCGCGGTTTGCGGACATCGCTTGTGAAAGAGGCAGCCGATTGCGATCTCTCCTCGGTCGCCGCGTCGCTGCAATGCAGCTTCACCGAACCGGCCGTTGGCGCGCTGCGCAGCGCGATGGGCTAGGCGAATGACTGAGTCGCGGGACGAAGCCGCCATACAAATACTTTGTCTTTGGCGGAATTTTGATAATCTCTAAGAGCGTCAGATCTACCAATCAAAATCACAAAACTGGCTGTATAGACCCAAATCAGAACCTGAATTTGACTCCAAGAACCGGCCCGTGCTGATCGACGTCATATTCGAACGCCCCCGTGGACAGCGTGTCGCTGTAGTCCATGCTGAAATATCGCCACCCAAAGAACAGCGAAGTTGTCTCCCACGGACGCCAATCTACACCAACATTGGCTCCGATTTGCAGGTCGTTGCCGCCTGCGCCAAAGCCGCCAAGCTCCAAGGATGCAATTGCAGTCCACCGCTCGTTAAGCACCCAAGTGCCACGTGCACCGATTACCGGTTCCCACCAGCCTTCATCGCCGCCCAACACAGGGATTGGTGCCGGAGATGTTACTGTAATCTCCTGACGCAACGAGTTGTAGCGCGCGCCAGCCTGTAGATCGATGGCGTAGCGCTGCCCATTCCCCCTGATTGCGTCAACGGCCTTGTACGCTGCATATAAACCCAGCCATTCTTGACGAATATCAGCGCTGAACGAGGCGCTTCCAGGTGTGGGCAAGCTGCCATCGGCTTCAAGCGAAACATAGTTGGCGTCAATTATGAAACCCCAATCGGCGCGCCAGGCTTCGAATCTACCGGCTGCGGCGAAATCAAGGAGTTCCAGTGCATCGCCAAAATCGAGATCGAGTGGAACGGTTGTTCCTGCAACCGTTGAGTCTCCCTTTGTTTTAACCGGTAGAAACGCGTAGATCGAAAGGGTGTGACGCCATTCTGTTTCACTCTGGCCGCTGAGGGGAATTGCCTCGGATTGGGCGGCCGTACCAACGCTTAGAAGCGCAATGGTGATGGCAGTATTGAGCAAAGTGGTTTTCATTGTCTTGTCCTAAGAATGGAAGCGAAGCGGGCCATCTCAGGGATGACCCGCCAACCTGTTTCAATGACCTTCGGCGCTGAGGCGGGCCTCTTCTGGGGTCATTGGGGCGCGGTGCGGGAACTGCTCTACACGACCCATGTGCTGTTGCAGGATCTGCTGCATTGGCTGCACCACCCATAGACCTGGGTAGAGCGCCCCATACTTCTCGCCGGGATCGCGCATGACATTGTAGAAATCCATGCCAGGCAGACCGCCATGCCCCTCGGTGATGTGGATCTTGTGATCTTCGAAGCGGAAGGCTCCAAGCGTGTCGGCGCTGTAGTGAGCCATGAACTGGCGACGTCCGTGGCCTTCACCGTTCAGAAGAAGTGAAGTCTGATCCACACCGTCGGTGATCCGGTCGTCGGGTATCAGGTCCATCGCACCACCGATACGCGCAGCCGTGGTAAACCAATCGGTCACGTGCACAATATCCGTCGGATGCTGACCTGGCTCGATCATACCCGGCCACCAGGCCATTACTGGCACGCGCACACCACCTTCTAGTACGTCCCCTTTGGCACCACGCAGAAGCGTGTAACCGGCAGTTGGCCAGAAGGCGTACATTGGCCCGTTGTCGCTGGTCCAGACAACCAATGTATTCTCGGCAATGCCCTCAGCCTTCAGCGTCGTCAAAAGCTGATCGACATGCTGGTTATGCATCGCCATGAACGACGCTTGGCGATTGTTCTTGTCCACGTGATCGACGTCTGCAAACTCTTGGCTTGGCGCAATCTGCTGCGCGTAGGAAGCCCAGTAGATGTAAAAGGGATTCTCGTCGTTGGCGTGATCTTTTACGAATTGGGTGATCTGAGCGATGGACTCGTTTTCAAAGGCTTCTTGACGCTCGGGGGAAAGGTCACCTGCAACGCCTTCGATAGGAGTTCGTCCCTCACCCTTGCGACCGACATAGCCACCGATGGACAGGTCGATCCCTGTGAGTTCCTCGTACTGATCGTAGCCGGGGAAGTCAGCAAAAGGGAAAGTTCCGTTCGGGTCCTCGTATGAGGCTTGCCAGTAGTCCGGAGCACCGTTGAAGAGGCCATAGTAGGCATAGTCATAACCTTGATTCTCAGGCGCGTGTTCAGGCAGGTCACCGAGGTGCCATTTGCCCCACATGGCAGTGTTGTAACCTACCTCCGAAAGAATCTCGGCAGTGGTGACTTCTTCAGGAGAAAGCCCCTCCACCGAGCCAGGCCAAAGCACGCTCAAAAGGCCTGTGCGCACAGGGTGTCGACCGGTGTTGATCGCAATCCGTGTGGGCGTGCATGAGGGCTCAGCATAGCCCGACCAGAAGCGCATTCCTTCAAAGGCCATCTGGTCAAGAGCATCCGAGGGTGTTCCGCGGTGCTTACCACCACCTTGCCAACCCAGTTCGCCCCAGCCGACATCGTCGGTTAGAATGTATATGATGTTGGGCTTCTTGCCGAACTTAGCTTCCAGCTCAGCCAGCTTGGCGTCAATGGCTTCGTCTTCGGCAGCCCAAGCGGCAGCGTTACGTTCAGAATGAGCCATGTGCGGACCATCGGGTTCAATAGCAAGGGTAGATTGGACCCCGGCGAAGAACACGGCCGTAGTAAGCCCAAGTTTGTGGGGAAGATTCATCGTATTGCCTCCTAGAACTGAGCATGTCGGTGAGTTCGGGTCAATCGGAGCGTTGTTTTGCCAGGTCCGACAAACGTGCAAGTTCGTCTGCCAAAAGACGCGCATCTACTGCTTCAAGGGCGGAGAGCTCGGCATCTTCCATCGCAACCAACGCGAAGTCCAATGCCAGAGCTGCGTTTTGCTCAAGTTGCGCGGTGCAACGATCTGCGAGATGGGCATCGGCCCGTGTTTTGATTGAAACCAACTGCGCGCGCGCCATTTCGGAGCGCTTTGTTAGACGTTCGGCTAGGTCTTGCCAGGCCACTGCGATCTCGCTTTCAGTCGATTGAATGCGCGACTCCATTTGGCTTTGATGCCTTCGAAGAGTGTCTTTGAGCGCCTTGATACGCTGCTCGCGCCTGTCACCGGTTTCGGCGAAAAAGGCTTCTGCTCGCGCCTCGACGTCACCGATCAGAATCGACAAATCCGAGAGTCGTTCAGATAGTTTTGTCACTCCGGTTCCTTTCTATTTTGTTGTCCGGAAAGGCCGAAAACAAAGCTCTCCCGGCACCTGCCAAAGGGGTTCCGGCAGGTCTGCGCTTGGATCCTGATTTCAGTTGACTGGCTGTATTGCTGCCACCGAAGTTGCATAACGCATGCAATTAAATCAATATCTCAATTAGAATAACTAAAATTCTAAAAAGGAATTTTATAATTGGATCAGCTTTTTGCAATGAGCGCCTTTGTGCGAGTCGCCCAGACTAAGAGCTTCCAAGAAGCTGCAAGGCTGGAAGGTATGGCGCAGGGCACCATCAGCAAAAGGGTCGCAGCGTTGGAGAAACATCTCGGCACACAACTGCTGCGGCGCAACCAGCGCGGCATCACTCTAACTGCTTTGGGGGAGACCTATTTCGAGAGCTGCCTCCAAATCCTTGAAGACGTTGACGCGGCGGATTCCCGCATTCGAACCGATGCAGGAACACCCGCTGGCACAGTGCGCCTTTCCATGTCACCTGTTCTGTCGCGCCTGGTGATCGCCCCGCTTCTGGTCGCGTTTTGTCGGGAATATCCCGAAATACGCGTCGCCTCGTTTCTGACCGAGGATCACATCGACATCATAGGTGAGGGTATTGATGTTGCTGTTCGCGCACGACACATGGAGGACTCAGCACTCGTTGCATCACGCCTATCCTCCAACCCTCTGATCCTGGCAGCTGCGCCTTCGTATCTGGAACAAGCGGGACGGCTGGATCAGCCCGAAGATTTGGCCAATCATAAATGTCTCGTATTCTCACGTATGCGCGCGACACAAACATGGCGTCTAACTAAAGGGCGCAAGGAGCGAGACGTAGTGGTGGCAGGCGGGTTTGCAGCCGATCAGGGCGACACGCTTGTTGAATATGCGAGAAACGGTGCCGGGATCGTAATGATGCCGGAGTGGGTGATGGCGAAAGAACTGGCAAGCGGACAGCTTGAGCGCGTTCTGCCAGAGTGGGAACCGCCAAACATCCCGCTGCACATCGTATTTTCTACCAGCGCGGCTGTACCCTTGCGCACGAGGCTGCTGATCGATTTCATCCGGCGCGAAGTGCGCAGCAAAGCTATACTCCCTCGCTGAGTGCCAGCACTGTTTTGATGCAGATCATGGTTGGAACACCAAAAGGAGCATCAATATCTGTTGCAAGGTGATGAGGTTACGGCCGAAAGGATGTGCATGAAATTCTCCGCCAGATGGAAAGCCGCCTTTGACGCTCGCGATAGGCAAGCATTTGAAGCCATGATTCACGACGACTTCGCATTTGTCCGCCATCAGCTTGGAAAAGACCTGCACAAGGCCGAAATGGTAAACATTTGGTCCGCTGACGGACCAAGGCCGGTACGCCGGAACTATCGCGTCGTCTATGAGAACGACGATATTCTCGTCACGCACCAGTTCATTGAATTTCCCAGCGGCGACAAGGAGTCAGTGATGGTGGTGATGCTGCTATCGGACGGACAGTTGTATCGGATGGAAACTGGCGCGACACCGATCGGGTGAGGCGGGTATATACTGGCGGATAACTGCGCGTGCTTTTTTGGGGGGCGATAATAAGGAGGGTATTGAATTAAAGGAAC
>NZ_JBXWQZ010000085.1:0-13009 GCF_059612645.1 Ruegeria sp. YKSF131
GCTGAAAGCGCCGTGCCACAAGAATGAGCAGATTGAAATTCACCATAGCGGCCTCACTGTTAGCCAGATGACTGACGCCAGCGGCGCGCTGGATATGGCGATCCCGGCCCTTTCGGAATATGCGATTTTCCTGTTTTCCTTCGAAGATGAAACAGGCACCGTCGCCACCACTCACGTCCCCGAAATCGCCGGTTTTGATCGTGTTGTCCTGCAATGGCAGGGTGATACCGAGTTGCAGATTCACGCGCTGGAATTTGGCGCCAGCTATGGCGCGGATGGCCATGTCTGGGATGACGCATCTGCCGAAGGCGCCGGTAAGGTTATGCGCTTGGGTCAATCCGATTCCGGGATTACTCAGAATATCGAAGTGTATTCTTTCCCGGCCAGCACTTCGGATCAGTCGGGCACGATTGACCTGACCGTCGAGGCCGAAGTGACCGATGCAAACTGCGGCCACACGCTGAACGTGCAGTCGCTGGAGCTGTTGTCGGACCGCCGCCTGCGGTCGCGCGACATGTCCGTGACCTTGCCGGATTGTTCGCGCTCGGGCGAGTTTCTGGTGTTGAATAATCTGCTCTCAGACCTGACAATCGCGGCAAAGTAATCCGCAGGCAGGCTTGAACCTCTTATGACATTTTTCCGTGTGGCGGTGGCTGCGCTGTTTTCCGTGACGGTGGCGACCGGTGCTTTTGGGCAGGACATCACGTTGACCTCGCATGATGGCAAGGTCGAAGTGACAGGCAATCTGCTGAGCTTTGACGGTGAGTTTTATCGCGTCGATACGCAATTCGGGACGTTGACCGTGGATGGTTCCGGCGTCACATGCGAGGGACCCGCCTGCCCCAACCTGATCGATTTCGTCGCCGAAGTGCAGTTTTCCGGATCATCGGTGATGGCCGAAACGGTGCTGCCCGCCCTGATCATCGGCTTTGCCCGTCAGGAAGACCTGACCGCGACCCCCGCCCGCGTGGATGAGGACACCTTTATTTACGAGTTGCATCAGGCAGGCCGGTCGGCGCCGCTTGCGCGGTTTTTCTTTGACGTGGGCACCACGGATCGCGGGTTCAGCGACCTGATCGCAGACCGGGCGGATATCGTGATGGCCCTGCGCGAGATGCGCGAGGCCGAGCGGGAGGCTGCCGAAGCTGCGGGGTTGGGTGATCTGAAACGCTCGCGGCGATCACGGGTCATTGCACTGGATGCCATGGTCCCGGTCGTGGCCCCCGACAGCGTGATGCGACAGGTTTCGCTGGCGGATCTGGCCCGCATTCTGTCCGGCGAGGTCAGCAACTGGGCGCAGCTGGGTGGGCCGGATGCCCCTATTGCACTGCATGTGCCAGAGGCCGGGTCGGGTCTGGCGCAGGCGGTCGAGGATCAGGTTCTGAAAACCGCCGGTGTGGTGCTGACCGATACGGCGATCCGCCACAATCGCATACATGACCTGACCGCGGCTGTGGCAAAGGATCCGTTTTCCATCGGTATCGCCAGCAAGGCATCGGCCCATGGCACCCGCGCTGTGCCTTTGACTGGCGGGTGCGGGCATCCTCTGGCCGCGACCCGCCAGTCAATCAAGACCGAAGATTACCCGCTGAATATGCCCATGTTCCTGTATCTGCCGGAACGCCGCCTGCCCCGGATTGCGCGACAGTTTCTGGCCTATAGCCAAAGCCCCGAGGCACAGGTGGCGATACGTGACGCAGGATATGTGGATCAATCTGCTGAAACCCTGCCGGTTGGCGTGCAGGGGGACCGGCTTGCCAATGCGGTCGTCACCGGCGGAACTGAGGTCGGACTGGAGGAGTTGCAGCGCATGATCGAAACCTTGCGCCCGCTGTCGCGCCTGTCCCTGTCGGTCCGGTTCGAACCCGGATCGTCCCGCCCGGACGCGCAGTCGCGCGCCAATATTCAGCAACTGGCGCAAATGCTGGACGCGGGTACGTTGCAGGCGCGCAAGGTGGTGTTTGCAGGCTTCAGCGATGGGGACGGGGGTGCCGTTTCAAATGCCCGCATCGCCCTACGGCGCGCGCAAACCGTGCGAAACGCGGTTATCGCCGCGCTTGAAGCCCCGATCCCTGATAGTATCACGGTCACCGCCGAAGGATTTGGTGAAGCGATGCCCATGGCCTGCGATGACACCGAATGGGGCCGCAAGGTCAACCGGCGGGTCGAGATTTGGGTGCAGTAGCCGCTAGAGATACCCTTCGGAACGAAAGCTGAGCTCGGTCGATTTGCCGATGATCAGGTGGTCATGCAGGGTCAGCCCCAGGGCGGAGCAGGCATCCTGAATGCGGTTGGTCATGTCGATATCTGACTGTGACGGCGTTGGGTCGCCCGAAGGATGGTTGTGCACCAATATCAGGGCCGAGGCATTCAGTTCCAACGCCCGTTTCGCCACTTCGCGCGGATAGACCGGCACGTGATCCACGGTGCCTTTGGCCTGTTCCTCATCCGCGATCAGGACGTTCTTGCGATCCAGATAGAAAACGCGAAATTGCTCGGTCTCGCGATGCGCCATTGTCGTGTGGCAATAATCCAGCAGCGCGTCCCAGCTGGATATTACGTGTCGTTGCATCACCCGCGCCCGTGCCATCCGATGCGCGCAGGCTTCGAGGATTTTCAGATCGGTGATGACCGTATCACCAACGCCCTTGATCTGCCGCAGCCGTTCTTCGGGTGCTGTCAACACACGGTTGAAATCGCCAAAGGCATTCATCAATGCCCGCGCCAATGGTTTCACATCCTGCCGAGGGATGGACCGGAACAAAACCAGCTCCAGCAACTCATAATCCGGGATCGCTGCGGATCCGCCCGCCATGAACCGTTCGCGCAGCCGCTTGCGATGGTCTTTGATGTAGGAGGGTAACCGACCATTCGGCAGCGGCTGCGCTGGCGCTTCGTCCGTATCAAACAGCATGGGGGCTTCGGCAAAGGCGTCCTGTGTCATGCGTTTACCCTGACGCAGAATCACTTTCCGAAAGGTTAATGAGCCTCTCCTGCCATACGCGCGGTGGCGCGGCGGACAATCATGTGCAGAAGGATCGAAAATACGCCCAGAGTCAGCATCGCCGCAAACATCAGGTCCGTCTTGGCACGGCCATTGGCCAGCAGCATCAGATATCCCAGACCTTGCGATGAACCGACCCATTCACCGATCACGGCACCGATCGGCGCATACACCGCCGCCAGCCGCATCCCCGAGGCCAGAGACGGCAACGCCGCAGGGATACGGATGTGCCACAACACAGTGCGCTTGCTGGCCTGCATCGTGCGTGCAAGGTCCAGATACCCCTGCGGTGTCCGCATCAAACCGTCAAAAAAGGACGACGTGATCGGGAAATAGATGATCAGGACCGCCATCGCGACCTTGGACAACAGGCCATAACCCAGCCACAGGGTCAGCAACGGGGCCAGTGCAAAGACCGGCAGGGCCTGCGTGAACACCAGCATTGGCTGCACCAAAACTCGTGCGACGCGGGAATTGGCCAGCTGCAATGCAGTGACAACGCCAAGCAGCGTGCCGCAGGCAAGGCCGATAATGACCTCAATGGCTGTGATCCAGGTGTGTTCGGCAATCAGCCAGCGGTTCTGCCACCAGGTCTCGGCAACCACCACGGGGCCGGGCAGGATGAACTTTGGCAATCCGGTCAGGGTCACGATCCCCTGCCAGATGGCAATGGCAAACAGGGTTGCTGCCAGAACAGAGAGGGACTTCATACCCCGCCCTCCCGCAGCAGCCGCAAAAGCGCGCCTTGTGTTTCCAGCGTCTGCAGATCGTCCACGCTGCGCGGGGCTGGAGCAACCGGCGGATCGCACGGCGTCAGCCCGTGCTGTGTCATGACGACGATGGATTGCCCCAGACGCGCGGCCTCGCCCGGATCGTGGGTTACCAGAAGGACAGTGCGGCCCCGCAGCGCCTCGGCGGCCAGATCCTGCATATCGGCACGGGTTCGGGCATCAAGGGCTGAAAAGGGTTCATCCAGCAACACAATCGGCCGGTCTTCCATCAAGGTGCGGGCCAGTGCCACGCGCTGACGCTGCCCGCCCGAAAGCTCGGGCGGTTTCTTGGTCATATGGTCCTGCAAGCGCATCCGTTCGATCAGGCGGTCGCGCCGGTCAAGGTCAACTTTCTCGCCCCGCAGCCGCGCGCCCAGTGAGACGTTTTGCGCAACACTCGCCCAAGGCAGCAACAGGTCGTCCTGCGCCATATAAGCAACCCGGTCTGAAACCGACTGGCCATCGCTGGCGGTGATCCGGCCCGTGAATTCAGCCCCGGTTTCCAGCCCGGCAATCAGCCGCAAAACCGTGGTTTTGCCAACACCCGATCCACCCAGCAGACAGGTCCACGCCCCTGCGTCAAGCGTCAGGGTCAGCGGCGCGAACAGAGTCGCGCCATCGATCATGGCTGTGCCGCTGATGGTCAGATCGGGCGCCGGGGTCATGGGGTCAGACCCATCTGCCAGAAATTGACTTCCAACTCCGTGGCCGTGCGGAACGTCCTGCACAGACAATCCCAGCGAGGCGACGTTTGGAAATCCGCCCCAATCCGCCTTGTTAGAGCCGAATCCAGCAATTCGCCCACGGCGGTGCAGGCGCTCTGGTAGCCCTCGTCCGCGTAGGTATCGATCCAGCCACGGTAGGTCGTTGATGTTGCCTCCTCAGCCAGGCGGGTGCCTATCTCACCATATCCCATGACGCAGGGTGCAAGTGCTGCCAGAAGATCCAGCAGATCACCGCTATAGCCCGCCTCGAGAACAAAGCGGGTATAGGCCAGATTCTCGGGCCGTTCCGGCGTTGCAAACAGATCGGACTGCGAAATGCCTTCTGCTTCGCAAATACCGATATGCAGCTTCATCTCTTCGCTGATCAGGCCGTTCACGGTACGCGACGCTGCCAGCATTTCAGCATGTGTTTCCGATTTCACCACGGCCAGCGCCCAGGCGCGCGCAAAATGGATCAGGAACACGTAATCCTGACGCAGATAGTGCAGGAACGCCGGGCGTGGCAGGGTGCCGTCTTTCAGGGCTTCGACAAAAGCGTGGCGGGTGTAATCCCGCCACGGCCCCTGCGCCGCATCGCGCATCAGCGCAAAGGCTTTGCCATAATCGCTCATTGCGCGGTTACGTCGATGGCAATGTCACTGACGGGCAGGACGGTGTCGATCATGCCGCTGTCGTTCAGGAATGCCTCGAACCGGGCATAACGGCCAGCGTCAAACCCGGCGGGACGCAGGGCAAAGCGCGGCAGCGTGTCGACCCATGCGCGCGCATTCAGCTCGTCCTGCAGTTCGGGTGAAGTGGCTGAGAAGACCTCCCAGCTTTTTTCGGGGTTGTTGACGATGTACTGAGTCGCTTTTTCGGTCGCGGCCAGGAAACGGGCGATCTTGTCTTTGTCCATCGTATCAGGGTTGGCGACATAGATCAGTTCGTCATAAGACGGCACGCCTTCTTCCTCGATATAGAAACAGGTGCCGGGGCGGCCTTCGATATCCATCTGGTTCAGCTCGAAGTTGCGATAGGCGCCAATCACCGCATCCACCTGACCGGTCATCAGCGAGGGTGAGAGCGAGAAATTCACGTTGATCATCTCAACATCATCCAGCGCGACGTCGTATTTGCCAAGCACGGTGCTGAGGATGGCCTCTTCCACACCGGCGACGGAAAAGCCGATTTTCTTGCCTTTGAGGTCAGCGGGCGATTTGATCGGCCCGTCTTTCAGAACCAGCAGGCAGTTCAGGGGCGTCGCGACGAGCGTGCCGACCCGTTTCAGTGGCAGCCCTTCGTGGATCTGCAAATGCAGTTGCGGTTGATAGGATACCGCCAGATCCGCCTGACCGGCAGCCACCAGACGCGGCGGTGCGGATGGGTCGGCGGGGGCAACGACTTCGACCTGCAACCCCTGTTCGGCGAAATAGCCGTTTTCCTGCGCCACGATGATGGGCCCGTGGTCAGGGTTGATAAACCAGTCCAGAAGGACGGTCATTTTGTCTTCGGCCCAGGCTGGCGCGGCGGCCAGAAGGGCAAGGGCTGTCATCAGCTTTTTCATATCACACGTTTCCTTTTCTCAGGAGGCTGAGGCCGCGACGAGCACAATCTCGCCCGGCCAAATCGGTTGGATTTTCTCGGCAGCGCGCCATGCGCGCAGCCCGGTGGCACAGCAAAGGGCGAGGCGTTGCCCCTTGTTTGGGTCTATTTTTTGTATTTCTTCGGGTGAAATGCGCGTTGCATTCGGGTGAGCCGGAACCGGAGCTTCGTTCGGGTCACGCAGTTCGATAATCTGGTCTGTCTCCCTCAACTGACTGGCGGAGAGAAAGCGGAAACAGCTTGACGGTTCCGGCGCGTCATCAAAACGAAACCCGGTGCTGCGCAGGGTTCGCGCATCATATTGCACCATCTGCCCTAGGGGTGATGGGTCAAGCCGCAAGATCAGGCTCAGCGCCATCTGCGCCTGCATGGACCCGATCACACCGACAACGGGACCCAGAACACCCGTCGTGGCGCAGCTTGCGCCACTTTCCGGTGCATCGGGGAAAACGGCACGCAGAGAAGGCGCGCTGCCACAGAAGCCGCCTGCATAACCTGAAAGCCCCAGCACCGAGGCGCTGATCAGCGGCTTGCCTTGTGCCAGACAGGTGTCCGACAGCATATAACTGACCGCATAGCTGTCGGCACAATCCAGGATAATATCCGCCTGCGACACCAGATCGGGTGCATTTTTCCCTGTTAGAGCCTGTTTCCTGGAAATCACGTCGATTTCGGCGTTCAACGCACGGCATCGGCCAGCGGCGCGTTCGGCCTTTGACAGCCCGCAATCTTCTTCTGAAAATAATGTCTGGCGATGCAGGTTCGACAGATCGACGATGTCACCATCGACAATTGTGATATGCCCCACCCCGGCCCCGGCCAATTGCGGCAGCAACGGCGCGGCCAGACCACCTGCGCCGACCACCAGAACACGGGCCGCAGTCAGGCGGGCCTGTCCTTCGGCCCCAACCTCGGGCAGCAGAGTCTGGCGGGCATAGCGGCTCATCTCGTGACCTCGATCCAAGCACGCACCCGCGCTTCGGGGTCGGCGTTCAGTGTGATGTCCGTGACAGCCGAGACAATGTCGGCCCCTGCTGCCAGCACCCCTGCTGCGCGCTCGACGCTCATGCCGCCAATACCGACCAGAGGAATGTCCCCAACCCGCGCCTTCCATTCGGTCACGCGGGGCAGGCCCTGCTGATGCCATTTCATCTTTTTCAGGATGGTCGGATAGACCGGGCCCAGCGCCACGTAATCAGGATCCATGGCCAGAACCCGCTCAAGCTCATCATCGTCATGAGTGGAAACACCCATCTTTAGACCCGCTTTTCGGATGGATTTCAGGTCTGCATCATCCAGATCCTCTTGCCCCAGATGAACCCAGTCACAACCCAGATCGATGGCCTGCTGCCAGTAATCGTTGATCACCAGAACCGCCCCATAGTCGCGGCACAGATCGCGCGAGGCGGCAATCTGACCGCGCACCACCTCATCCGGCTGATCCTTGATACGCAGCTGCACCAGCTTGACACCCAGGGGCAGCATCCGCCGCAGCCAGTCCGCGTGATCAAAGATCGGGTAGAAACGGTCCAGCGTCATGACAGGAAGGCCTTTCCAACAACAGGGGTCGAAGGCTCGGCCATATCACGCGCCTCGATCGGGTCTGCCTGATGGGCCAGTTGTCCGGCATGGATTGCCTGCGCCATCGCCTTGGCCATCAGAACGGGATCACCGGCACGGGCCACAGCTGTGTTCAGCAGAACGGCATCATAGCCCAGTTCCATTGCGTGGGCCGCGTGGCTGGGCAGGCCGATCCCGGCATCCACCACCAGCGGCGTGTCAAGGAACTCGGCCCGCATCGACCGCAGGGCGTATTCGTTGTTCAGCCCACGCCCAGACCCGATAGGCGCGCCCCACGGCATCAGCACTTCGCACCCCGCGTCCAGCAGGCGTTCGCCCACGATCAGATCATCGGTGGTGTAGGGAAACACCTCAAACCCGTCTTCGGTCAGGATTCGCGCAGCCTCGACCAGCTGGAACACATCCGGCTGCAAACTGTCGGTGTGGCCAATCAGTTCCAGCTTGATCCATTTGGTGTCAAACACTTCGCGCGCCATATGGGCTGTGGTCACCGCCTCTTTCACCGTATGACAGCCAGCCGTATTTGGCATGATCAGGACACCAAGCTCGCGGATCATCTGCCAGAATGTCTGCCCTGCGCCGGATTCCCGCCGCAGCGATACCGTGGCAACCGCCGCACCGCTTTCACGAAAGGCCTGTTCCAGAATGGCGGGGCTGGGATATTGGGCGGTGCCCAGCATCAGCGGGTTCGGCAACTCGATGCCGTAGAACGTTCTCATCCTCAGCCCCCCTGCATCGGCGCGACAACTTCGATCCGGTCGCCATCGGTCAGTTTGTGCGCAATGCGCAGGCTTGACGGCACGAAATCTTCGTTCACTGCGGTGGCCACACGGCCCGAGAAGCCGCATTCCAGCAACAGATCCGACAGGGTTTCAGCGCGCACGTCCCGCGTCTCGCCGTTAAGCACGATCTTCATCGACCATCTCCGAATGTGTGTTGTCCAATGCCAGATCAGCGACACCCCGCGCCAATGCAGGGGCCAGCAGATAGCCATGGCGATACAGCCCATTGGCATAGATTGTCCGACCCAAGCGCCGGATACGCGGCAGGTTGTCCGGAAAAGCGGGGCGCAGGTCGACACCGATCTCCAGCACCTCGGCCTCGCCAAAGGCCGGGTTCACGGCATAGGCCGCGCTGAGCAGTTCCAGCATCGAGCGGGCGGTGATGCGGCTGCTGTCCTCGGATTCGATCATGGTTGCACCCAGCATGTAGACGCCGTCCCCGCGCGGAACGATGTAGAGCGGCATCCGCGGATGCAACAGCCGCACCGGGCGCGAAAGGTTCACATCGGGGCAGCGGAGAACCAGCATTTCACCCTTCACGCCGCGTAGGTCATGCAGATATTCGCGCGCGTGCAGGCCCCGGCAGTCAATGGCGTTGTCCAGTTGCGCCGGAGCCAGCTTTCGGTGGAATTCCACGCCTGCGCCTTGCAGGTGACGATGCAGATCGCGCAATGCCTGGCGAGGATCAAGGTGCGCTTCGTTTTCAAAATACAGAGCTTTGCTAAACTTGCTCAGATCAGGCTCTAATTTGATTATTTTCGCGCGATCAAACTCGCTGAACCCTTCGGTCCTGCGTGCAAACCGACGCAGGTCGGGCAGGTCACGTGCGTTGGCAACAACAAGGGTTCCACTTCTGTTTACCTGCGTTCGCTGCACCCACCATTCGATGGCTTCCTGCCCCAGCCGCAGAACCGGTTCTTCCGCATTTTCATATTCACACCACGGCGCCAGCATCCCACCGGCCCACCAGGAACACCCATGCGGGCCGGGCGGGCCGCCCGGATCAAAAACCTGCACCCTTGCGCCGCGTGACACAAGCTCACTGGCCACGGCCAGACCCGCAACGCCTGCACCTATGACCGACCAGAGCGTCACGCGGGCCAGATCCGATGGAAGTGGTGCACAGGGCCGTGCCCGGCACCAATCTTCAGCTCATCCGCCCGCGCGATGGCCCCTTGGAGATAATCATGCGCCTGCGCGACCGCATCCCTCAGCGGCAGGCCCCTGGCCAGTCCGGCGGCGATCGATGACGACAGGGTGCATCCGGTTCCGTGGGTGTTCTTCGTGTTCTGACGCGGGGCCTGAAACGCGGCCACGATACCTGAGGGGTCGACCAGCAGATCGTGGCAGACATCGCCGGACCCATGCCCGCCCTTCATCAAAACCGCACCTGCGCCCAGATCACACAGGGCCTGGCCTTGTGCGGCCATCTCGTCCGGTGATTGCGCCGGTGTCGCATCCAGCAAACACGCCGCTTCGGGCAGATTGGGTGTCAGCACAGTCGCTGCTGGCACCATCACTTCGCGCAGCGTCCGGACCGCTTCCTGCGCCAGCAAGGCATCTCCGGATTTTGCGATCATGACGGGATCAAGAATTATGGGGCCCTTGAACGTTTCCAGGCCTCGAGCCACTGCGTGAATGATCTCTGGCGTGGCAAGCATACCGATCTTAATGGCCTTCACGTCCAGATCACTCAGCACCGCGTCGATTTGAGCAGCAATGACATCCAGAGGAACCCCATGCACCACAGTGACGGCTTGCGTGTTCTGCGCTGTAATGGCGGTAATGACGCTTGCGCCGAATACACCCAACGCGGACATCGCTTTCAGATCGGCCTGAATCCCGGCGCCTCCGCCACTGTCAGACCCAGCAATGGTCAGGGCAATTGCCGCCATTTCGTCGCTCCATCTTTTTTGGGCAACGAGGTAAGGAAAACGTCTGTGTTCATAAGACCGTTCCCTACGCCGGAATTGCCCGGATCAGGTTCGATGGGTTAGCGCGGCTGCGCCTCTCAGCCCTGATACGGGCACCCCAACGGTTGTCGTGGACAATTTCAGGGTCGACGGTCGGAATCAAGACCCAATTTGGCAAATGCATTGCCACTTTTGGTCATCTGATAAGGCCAATTGAGTGTCTTTAGGGAGTGTTTTGCGAGGCTCTGCCTCGCGCTCCGGGATATTTAGAGCCAGATGAATAACGGATCCCTGCTTCATCTGGCTGGAAATATCCCGGGGGAGGCGCCCGGAACGGGCGGCGGGGGCAGAGCCCCCGGGTAACCCTGGTTGTCAGCTTTTCATACCGTCCCAGAAGGATTTGACGGATGAGAAAAAGCTTTTTGATTCCGGGTGGTTGTCTTCGCCCAGGTCATCAAACTCGCGCAGAAGTTCTTTCTGGCGGGTGGTCAAGTTGACCGGGGTTTCAACCGCCAGTTCGATGAACATGTCGCCAACACCGCCGCCGCGCAATGCGGGCATGCCTTTGCCGCGAAGACGCATTTGCCGACCCGACTGGCTGCCAGCCGGGATCTGCACCCGCCCACGCCCGCCATCGATTGTCGGAACCTCGATCGATCCGCCCAGCGCGGCCTTGGCCATGCTGACCGGTACACGGCAATAAAGGTTTACGCTGTCGCGTTCGAACAACTTGTGATCAGACACTTCCACAAAGATGTAGAGGTCGCCCGGAGGGCCACCACGCATTCCGGCCTCGCCTTCACCCGCCAGTCGAATACGGGTGCCGGTTTCGACACCGGCAGGGATGTTGACCGACAAAGCGCGATCTTTTTCGACGCGGCCTGCACCCTTACAGGATTTGCATGGGTTCTTGATGATCTGACCCAGACCCGAACAGGTGGGGCAAGTTCGTTCGACCGTAAAGAAGCCCTGTTGCGCCCGCACCTTACCCATACCGGAACAGGTGGGGCAGGTTGTCGGCTCGACCCCGCCTTCTGCACCGGTTCCTTCGCAGGAGGAACAAGCCACGGCTGTAGGTACATTGATGGTTTTCTGCTGGCCCGAGAACGCCTCTTCCAGCGATACACGCAGGTTATAGCGCAGGTCCGAGCCGCGCGCGGCGCGTCGGCCGCCACCACCACGTTGCCCGCCCATGAAATCGCCGAACAGGTCGTCGAATACATCCGAGAACGCGCTGGAGAAATCGCCCTGCCCAAAGCCGCCGCCAGGCCGACCACCACCGCCCATGCCGTTTTCAAACGCGGCATGGCCAAAGCGGTCATAGGCCGCCTTTTTGTCGGCGTCACGCAGCACGTCATAAGCCTCGTTGGCTTCCTTGAACTGCGCCTCGGCATCCGGGTTGTCCTTGTTGCGGTCCGGATGCAACTCTTTGGCTTTCGTGCGAAAACCTTTCTTGATCTCATCCGCCGAAGCGCCCTTGGACACACCGAGCACTTCGTAATAGTCGCGTTTTGACATCAGTATTTCCTTCTGCCTCAACGTAAATAGGCCGGCCCGGCATCCGGACCGGCCCACATTGGCCCGGTTACCCGTTAGTTACGCTTTTCGTCGTCCAGATCTTCAAACTCGGCATCGACGATATCGTCATCACCATGTGCGGCATCCGCTGCGACAGGCTCGTCCTCGGCCTCTTCGGACTGCGCCTTGTAGATGGCCTCACCCAGCTTCATCGCTGCTTCGGTGACATTCTGGATGCCAGACTTGATCTTGTCGGCATTGTTGGTTTCCAGCTCGTCCTTGAGTGCGGCGATGGCCAGTTCGATGGCTTCGATCGTGGTCGGGTCGACTTTGTCGGCATGCTCTTCCATCGACTTTTCGGTCGAGTGGATGAGGCTTTCCGCCTGGTTCTTGGCGTCGACTAGCTCGCGGCGTTCCTTGTCGGCTTCCGCGTTCTCTTCGGCGTCCTTGACCATCTTTTCGATGTCTTCGTCGGACAGACCGCCCGATGCCTGGATGGTGATCTTCTGTTCTTTGCCGGTGCCTTTGTCCTTGGCCGAAACCGAGACAATGCCGTTGGCGTCGATGTCGAAGGTCACCTCGATCTGGGGCATGCCGCGCGGTGCGGGCGGGATGTCTTCGAGGTTGAACTGACCCAGGATCTTGTTGTCCGCAGCCATTTCACGTTCGCCCTGGAACACGCGGATGGTCACGGCGTTCTGGTTGTCCTCGGCAGTCGAGAAGACCTGAGACTTTTTCGTCGGGATCGTGGTGTTGCGGTCGATCAGGCGAGTGAACACGCCACCCAGCGTCTCGATGCCCAGCGACAGCGGGGTCACGTCCAGCAGAACCACGTCCTTGACGTCGCCCTGAAGAACACCGGCCTGAATGGCGGCGCCCATGGCAACCACTTCGTCCGGGTTCACACCCTTGTGCGGCTCTTTGCCGAAGAACTTGGTGACTTCTTCGATCACTTTCGGCATCCGGGTCATACCACCGACCAGAACAACTTCGTCCACGTCAGCAGCCGACAGACCGGCGTCTTTCAGAGCAGCCTGGCACGGTTTCATCGACTTCTTGATCAGGTCGCCGACCAGAGATTCCAGCTTGGCGCGGGTCAGTTTCATGACCATGTGCAGCGGCTGACCGTTCGAAC
>NZ_JBXWQZ010000086.1:0-12580 GCF_059612645.1 Ruegeria sp. YKSF131
GTCTCATAGGCTAAGGTTTCCACGTGGCGCGACATTGGATCGTCGCTTTCATCGCAATGCAAATCCAGCATCAGGCCTCGGTCCACCGCTATCTCGGCCAGTCTCCTGACCGACCGGGCACCTTCCGACATCGTACGCTCAAAATGAGGGATACCGCCCACTACATCGACACCCATATCAAGGGCTTGGATCAAGTTTTTTTCTGCATTCTCTGCGCGGTAAAGGCCATCTTGCGGGAATGCTACCAGTTGCAGATCAATATAGGGAGCGACCTGCTTGCGGACCTCCAACAGCGCTTCAACGCCAACCAAAGGTGTGGATGAAACATCCACATGCGAACGGATGGCCAGCAATCCCTGCGATACGGCAAGGTCGCAATATCGCATGGCGCGCTCAATTACTGCTTCGGGTGTCAGCAGAGGCTTTAGCTCACCCCAAAGCGCGATGCCTTCCAATAGTGTGCCCGAGGCATTCATGCGAGGCGTTCCAAGGCTCAGGGTCGCATCCATATGGAAGTGCGGGTCGGTAAACGGGGGCGAAACCAATCGCCCAGCCGCATCAATGTCCTCGCCTGCCTCGGCCTTGATCTTGGGGGCAATTTCTGCGACGCGGTCACCCTTGATCGCAATATCCAACGGCCCTCGGCCATCCGGCAGTTGGGCTTGTCTAATGATGATGTCGAGCATTCATCTTCCCCCAAATTTGACCACAAGGTAAAAGTATTCTGATAAAATGCTACATTTTTTTGCTGTGTTTCAGGAACCAGCGCTTCGGATAGTCTGACGCAATTCGAATGCCTGCAAGGCGGAATGCGAACGCAGCAATTCGCCGTATCGATGGATGGCGGCTGTGGGCCGCTCACAAAATGTCTAACGTCAGCGCCAATGGGACAGTTTAGGGTGATTTGATAAGAGAGGGTTTCTGGCTCATCGTAACTGCCAAGGAGTGGAGATGAGAAAGAAACCCGGAACCAAGCAGAGCCACGGTGAGAAGGTCATAAAGGACATTCGCCGTGCGACCCGCAAACAGTATTCGGCTGAAGAGAAGATCAGGATCGTGCTGGACGGCCTGAAGGGCGAAGACAGTATTTCAGAGCTGTGCCGCCGTGAAGGCATTGCCCAGAGCCTCTACTACAGTTGGTCCAAGGAGTTCCTTGAAACCGGCAAGAAACGCCTGGCAGGCGACACGGCCCGTGCAGCGACATCGACCGAGGTCAAAGATCTGCGCCGCGAGGCACGCGATCTGAAGGAAGTGGTTGCCGAACAGGCTCTTGAACTGCGGTTGCTCAAAAAAAGCATGATCGCGGATGGGGGCGACGACGAATGAGGTATCTGTCACCCGGCATTCGCTGCTTGCAGCGATGAGAGGGCTGCATCCGAAAAACTGGAGATCATCCGCCTCGTCGAAGGTTCGCATCTCCCGACCAAGCGCACTTTGGAAAAGCTGAGCATCCCGAAGACCACCTTCTATCGCTGGTATGACCGGTATCTGTCGGGTGGTCCTGAGGCGCTTAAGGATCGTAGTCCCAAGCCATCACGGGTCTGGAACCGCATTCCGCAGCCGATGCGTGAGAAGATCAAGGACCTGGCTCTGAAGGAACCGTGCTGCACAAACCGCGGCTGCTCAGCGACAACGGGTCCAGCCACATCTCTGGTGAGCTTGCCGAATGGCTGGAAGATCAGAAAATGGATCATATTCGAGGCGCGCCATATCACCCACAGACCCAAGGCAAGATCGAGCGCTGGCACCAGACTCTCAAGAACCGCATCTTATTGGAGAACTACTATCTGCCCGGCGACTTTCAGCAGCAGATCGACGCCTTTGTCGATCACTACAACCACCGGCGCTATCACGAGAGCCTCCAAAACCTCACGCCCGCTGATGTCTACTTCGGACGCGGACAGACCATTCTGAAACAACGAGAAAGGATCAAACAGAAAACCATCGAAACGCGGCGCTTGCTTCACCGCAAATCCGCCGCATAATCAAACCAAACAGATGCGCGAGATCCTCTCTTACCTCAGGCACCAATCTGTCCCAAAATCCCTGACGACGGACGCACCGCAAGGCCAAATTGGCGGCAGACCTAGCCGACATGGAACCAGAGAACCCAGTTCTTTTGCATCCCGGTCTGCCTGATCAATATAGGGCCAAAGTTTCCAATCTGACAGAAGCCCTGAATGTCCCAACGACCCGGCCAGAGGCGGGAATGATCATTCGCAGCCTCCTCTCGGAGATACGTCTGATCCCGGAGAGTGGTGAACTTGCAATTGAACTTGTTGGGGAACTGGCCGGCTTGTTGGCGTTGGGACAACAAAAAACGGCCTCGGAAGCAGTTGCTTCGGGCCGTTCTGTATCGCTGGTTGCGGGAGCAGGATTTGACCTTTGTCGAACCACAGCGCTTCTGAGAATACCCAGATGAACTTAAGGCCAAAGTTAACAAGAGCAATCTGATCGTAAAAACCATGCCTAAAGTGGATATTCGACTAGTAGTCGACCAGCAACTGCTTTGCGGACCTTCCAGACCTTGAGGTTTTCGCATACTGCTGTCGCAGAAAGACCCGTGCAGTTGCAGCATCACGCTCGTGGCGCCGCAGCAGATTTCCCGTTTCCGGCCATTCACCCGTGCAGCTTTGGCCAATATCCATACCGACCATTCGCTGCAGGCTGATCGTGCGATTGAGGCGCGCAACAAACCGATCTTTGTGAGGGAAAAATCAACGGCGAGCGCGATTTTGTCCCATTCATGGCTCCGGTGAAATTCAGCTCAACCATTTTGCCTGCGAGTTAGGCTGTGCATGGTTTGGCTTGAGGAGCACACATGGTCGACGTGCAGGGCCAGGATCTCCCTAAAACAGTCTGCGGCCTCGTTGGGCTTTTGCACCTTAGGGAGTAACAAACCAAACGTCATCCATCTCTCGGGCTCGATTGGAACCACAGAAACCCTGCATCGAAACGGGTGGGCAACCATCTCATCCGCAATCGTGATCCCAGCACCTTCCGCGACCAGAGCGCAGGCCAGCTGCGATGCAGAAACTTCGTGCGTTTTGCGCGGCGTCACGCCTGCCGAATTGAATGTGTCATCCAACTGATCGCGCAGCAGCAGCCCATGCATCAAACGAATGACGGTATCGTTGGCGAGCTGATCGGCGGTCACTTGGTCTGCATCCGACAACGGATGGTCCTTCGGCAGAATGGCCAATGCCCGGACCCGGACCAGCGGTGCCGTCCGAATATCAGGATGGCTGACCGGAAGGGCCGCGATGCCGATGTCGTATTCCTGCCCGGCCAGCCATTTTCCAGCCTCGCGGCGGGCGCGCACATCGAGGGTCACGTTTACGTCAGGGTACGCTTGAATGAACTGCCCGACAGCGGGCGCAGACAGGAATTGGGCAATCCGTGGCATCGTCACGATCCTGAGGCTTTCGGTCCGGCCCGCCCGGATTTCCCCTGCAATCCGGGGAATCTCGTCAAGATTGTCGAGGATGCGCCCGGCCTCGCGGTAGAACGCAATCCCTTCTGTGGTGGGGGACAGGCTGCGCCCGCTGCGGTCAAACAGCCTTAGTTTCAGTTCAGCTTCCAGACCGCTGATCAATCGGCTGATGGCAGGCTGGCTCAGATGCATGACCTCAGAGGCGGCGGCGACGGAGCCTTCGGAAAAGGCATAGCGGAAGGCGCGAAGCGCTTTGATGTTCATAGCCTCGACTCTTTACTATTTTGCAGTATTAGATGCTATCTTTGCAGAAATCGCAATCCAAGCGCCTGCTAGAAAGGCTGCGTCACTATTTTTGGAGGAGCCCAAATGAAACGCAGAGCATTCCTTGGTGCTGTTACAGCTGCGGCGGCGCTGGTCGCGACCGCCACTGCCAGCCACGCGGCTGACTGGCCAAAACGCCCCATCAACCTGGTCGTGCCTTACAAGGCCGGGGGCGGGACAGACGCCTATGCGCGTGCCATCTCTGCCGCCGCAGAAGGTGTGCTGGATGTGCCGGTTGTCGTCGTGAACAAGCCCGGCTCGGGCGGGCTCAATGGCGCCAATGCCGTGGTCGGGGCCCGGCCTGACGGATACACGATGATGATGACCTCGGGCGGGTCGTTCCTGCTGTCGACCATGACGCGCGACACCAAAATCGACGCGCTGGACAGCTTTGATTTCGTGGCGCAGGTTGGTCAGTTGCGCACGTCTCTCATGGTGCCGACGGGCAGCCCCTATCAGACCGTGCAGGATGTCATTGACGCGGCAAAGGCAGATCCTGGTTCGCTGCGTTGGGCCCATTCCGGTCGCGGTGGATTCCACCATGTGGGCGGTCTCGGCTTCCTGGCCAATAACGGGATCGAAGCGCAGGATGTCCCATTCAAAGGCGGCGGCCCAACCCGTGCGGCCCTGATCGGTGAGCAGGCCGATTTCGGCTTCCTTGGGGTGCAGCAGCTTCGTGGATTTGAAGAGCAACTGCGCGCCCTGGCCGTCAACAGCGCTGACCGCGACACGATCATGTCCGATGTTCCCTCCTTCGGAGAGCTGGGCGTTCCCTTCGCCGCCGTGTCGTCTCCCGTGATCGTATTCGCGCCCAAAGGCACACCGACCGAAGTCATTTCCGCCATGGAAACGGCACTGGCCGAGATTGCCGCCAAGCCGGAATTCGCCGAGCTTCTGGCCGAACGCGGCACCGGCCCGGTCTACGCAAGTGGGGCAGACGCCAAGGCCACATTGACCGCAATGAAAGCGGATGCCGCTCCGTTGGTCGAGACCTTGAACAACTGAGCCGGGCGGTGGTCTGGCCGGCATCAGCTCCGGCCCGGCCATCCCATCTCAACTATTTCCGAAGGAGGACGCCATGCGGGATATGGTCGAAGGAATTGTACTCGCGCTATTGTCTCTGATCGCGATCTGGGGCGCCTGGCAGGTCCCTGCCGCAAGCCCCGGCGACACCTGGGCCGGGGTCGTGCCATTCGCTGCCTCGGTTGCCCTTCTGGCGCTTTCAGGCCTGTTGTTGTTCAGCGGGATGCGCGCCACGCAGACAGGTCACGACGTTGCCCAAGAACGTGACACCGGCACGCTCGACATCCTGATCCTGTTTGCGGTTGCGCTGATCTATCAGCAATCCTTCCGCTGGTTTGGCTATGTCCTGCCCACGGCAATTGTTGCTCCGGTGGTTCTCTACATCTTCGGTGTCCGCAACTGGATCGGGCTGGCTGTATCCATGATCGCCTGCCCGCTCATCTTCCACATCATCTTCTTCGAGCTGCTCGGTGTCTTCCCGCCCTATGGCGAGGTGTTCGACCTGCTCGACTGGTTCCGGGGGTAAACCTAATGGAGATCTTTCCCGCCCTTCTGTCGGTCATCACCGATCCGACGCTTCTGTTCGCCATCGTTCTGGCTGCTGCCGTCGGCATGATCGTCGGCGCCACGCCCGGCCTCACCGCCTCCGCGGCCATCGCAATGCTCCTGCCCATCACCTTCTACATGTCGCCACTGTTTGCGCTGGCGTTCCTCTATGTGATCGGCAAATCCGGGCGTTATGGCGGCTCGGTTGCCGCGATCCTGTTCAACACGCCCGGAACGGCGGCAAGTGCCGCAACGCAGATCGACGGCTATCCGCTGGCCCGCGCCGGCAAGGCCGGAAAGGCGATGAAGGTCGCCACAATCTCGTCGGTCATCGGTGATTTCATGGGTGATTTCATGCTCGTGATCGGCGTAGGGTTCATCGCCGCCATCGCGCTCAAGCTCGGCCCGCCCGAAACCTTCGCCATCTATTTCGCAGCCTTCGTGGTGATCGGGTCGGTGATCGGAAAATCGGTCACCAAGGGCCTGATCTCGGCCCTGCTCGGCATCCTCGTGGCCATGGTCGGCCTCGATCCGATCTCCAGCGAGGAACGGTACACGTTCGGTTCGTTCGAGCTGTCGAACGGCATCGGCCTAGTCCCGCTCATGATCGGTGTCTTCGTGCTGGGCGAGGTCTTTGCCCAACTCGAAGAGCGCAAGAAGGCAAAAGGCGAGGTCCGGGAAAACGAAAGCGATCCCACCGGGCACAGCCTCACTTACGAAGAATACAAACCCTGCATCCCGCACGCCGTCCGGGGCGGGTTCATCGGGGCGGGGATCGGCGTTCTGCCGGGGCTCGGCTCGGCCATCGCGGCCTTCATCTCCTACGGCGAGGGTAAGCGCCGCGCCAAGAACCCCGAGCAATGGGGCAAGGGCGCATTGGAGGGCGTCGCCGCGCCCGAGGCCGCCAACAACGCTGTGTCCGGCCCGTCGATGGCACCGCTTCTGACCCTCGGCATCCCGGGTTCGACCATCGGGGCCATCCTGCTGGGCGTCTTCCTGATCCACGGCATTCAGGTCGGCCCCACCCTGTTCCTAACGGACAAGGAACTGGTCTATCAGCTCTTTGCCTGCGGGATGTTGGGGATCCTTGCCTACGGGGTGATCGGCTATTTCGGCGCCACGCAGGTCGCGCGCCTGATCCTGAAAGTTCCGGTCAACGTGCTCTACCCGCTGATCTTCATGACCGCCTTTGTCGCCGCCTATTCCGCCCGCGGTTCGATGTTCGACGTGACCGTCATGACCGTGGCCGGTTTCGTGGGCTGGCTGATGCGCAAGTTCGACTTCAACGTTGCGGCGTTCGTGATCTCGTTCGTGCTGGCCAAGGGGGCCGAGGAAACGTTCCGTCAAGCATTGCTGATGTCCGATGGCGGCGCGCTCATCTTCATCGAACGCCCCATCGCCGCCGGTTTCCTGCTGCTCGGGCTCGTCGCCATGGGCTTGCGCATCCGGTCGATCATGAAGGAACGCCGGATCGCAGAGGGTGGGCTGGACGATGCTTGATTACCGAATCTACCGCAACTGCTTCTCCTCCGCCGAAATGCGGAGGATCTGGTCCGAGCCTGCCACCATCGCCGCCTGGCTGAAAGTCGAACAGATCCTTGCCCGCTGCCAGGCCGATCTGAAACTGATCCCCGATAACGCGGCTGCGGTGATCGAAACTGTCGGCGTCTCCGATCTGGACACCGAAGCGCTGGCCGCCGAGATGGACCTGGTCGGCCGCCCCATCGTGGGGCTGGTGAAACAGCTGCGCGCGTTGGCGGGCGAGCACGGGTGCCACGTTCACCACAGGGCCACCACGCAGGACATCATGGATACGGCCACGGTCATGCAGATGAAGCTTGGCCTTGCGGAAATTGAGACCGGCACAACCCGGCTGATCGGTCTGCTGGACGGCCATATCCGCGCCCACCCCTCGACCGTGCTAATGGGGCGCACCAATGGTCAACACGCCGTTCCCGTGAAATTGGCAACCAAGCTGACCGTCTGGCGCTCGGAGCTTGTGCGGCGCAACGAGGCTTTGCAGCAAGCCGCTACCCGAGGTCTCAACGTGCAGATCGGCGGCCCGGTCGGAGACCTGCGAGGTTATGAGAACGGATCCGGAGAACGGATCAAATCCGCTGTTGCGGAACGTCTCGGCCTTGGCGTTGTCGAGCCGCATTGGCAGAACGCCCGCGATAGCATAGCGGATATCGTCGCTGCGCTCGGCGTCCTTTGCGCCTCGCTCTGCAAGATTGCCCACAATATCAACCTGCTGTCATCATCCGACATTGCCGAGGTCTCCGAAGATCATGTCAACGGCAAGGGTGCGTCCTCGTCCATGCACCACAAGCGCAATCAGCGGGCTTCCGAATTCATGGAAGCAGTCTCCCGCCTTGGCCGGCAGCAAGCCGAACAGATCGGAGAATTCACGCTGCATGAACATGAAAGGTCGGGCGGTGCCTGGATCGGAGAATGGGTGATCGTGCCCGAGGTGTTCCTGCTCACCTCCGGGGCTTTGCACTGGGCTCAGGCACTGTTTGAGGGGCTGACCTTCCATCCCGACATGATGGCGGAGCGGTGCCGGGCTTCGGTCGCTGAGCCAGCCGTCTGATGCGCTGGCGCTGCCGCCGCTTTCTAAACATTTGCTGTCATCATTGACAATCAACTCGCATCTCCCTAAATGCTGTCAAAGATGACAATTTAAGGTGACCCGATGCGATCTTTCAAACTCCCCTCAGCCGCTGGCCTTGCCGCAGCCCTCGGATGCGGGGCGCTCGCCCAATCGCCCGAAACCGCTCCCCTCTCTGTGACCGTCGACGGGCTTCGGAACGGGAACGGCGCGGTGATCGTGGCAGCCTTCGATCAGGCCGAAGCCTTTCAGGCGATGGACATGACCAAGGCCGCCGCGATGGCCCTTGTTCCGGCCGCAGGCACTAAGGTCGCGGTCACCTTTCACGATCTGCCGCAGGGGGCTTATGCCTTTGCCGCGTTGCATGACGAAGATCTGGACGGCGACCTGGACATGAAAGGCGAAGTGCCGACCGAGGGCTACGCCTTTGCCGCCATGGGGCGCCGCGGCTTGCCGTCGAAATTCGAGGATGCGGCGGTTACCGCTGGCGAGGCCGCTGTATCGACATTGCGGCTGAAATACTGGAACTGACATGGTTGGGCGTCCTTCAAACCGCGACGAACGCTATGCGCAGGTGATGCAGGCACTGGTGCGATGTGTGGCACGCTTTGGATTAGAGGGCGCCTCTCTGACCCAGATTGCAGCCGAGGCCGGGCTGACCCGCCCGCTGATCCGGCACCATCTGGGCAATCGCGAAGAAATGATTGCGGCGCTGCAGGACTATGTTCTGCACAGCTTTGCCGAACAGACCGAGGCCCTGATCGAAGCCCTGCCGCCGGACGCGGCCGGTGCGGCGCTGGTCGATCTTCTGTTTGCCGACACCGCCGGGTCGTCCCCGGATATGGTGCTGGCCTTCGCTGCGCTGACAGCACGCGCTGCCGAGGACGCCGACCTGCGCGCCGCCTGCCGCGAGTCCATGCTGGGCTTCGAGGCCGCGATCACCCAAGTGCTGCGCAAAGACTACCCGCAAGCCGACCATCACGCCGTCGACGCCGCGGCCCATGGCATTATCGCGCTGTATCTGAACGTGGCGTCCCTGGCGCCGCTGAGCATGCCGCAAGACTGGACGCAAACCGCCTACACCCTCGCGCGTAACCTGCTGGAAGGATTGAACGACCCATCATGAATCAGACCCGCGCACTCAACTACGTCGCCTTCGCCGCGCTGATGATCACGACGGCACTTGGCTATCAGTCGCTCTGGGGGCTGCTGTTCCTCTACTGGACGGTCCAGAGTTACCACACGGGCTATGCGTTCCTGCTGTCGGACGTGACGCGCGAAGAAGACCCGGTTCTGTACTGGCTGATCCTGATCGCCTGGATCGTCTTCTGCATCCTGCTGGTGATGGCCGATTTTCTGCCCGGTTGGGGCTGATACCATTCTTAGGAGTACTTGAATGACCCGAATGCTGCACCTGCTGCCCGTCGAGGCCTATACCTCGCAGGCGTGGTTCGACCGCGAAATGCGCGACATCTTCTCAAAAACCTGGCGCTACGCGGGGTTCATGGAGGATGTCAGCGAACCCGGTCAGTACATCACCGTTCAGGCCGGACTGAACAACATCTTCATCGTGATGGGCCGCGACCGCCGCCTGCGTGCGTTTCACAACATCTGCCGCCACCGCGGCACGCAACTGATCCGCGCCGTCGGCAAGACGCAAAAGGCGCTGACCTGCCCCTATCACGACTGGACCTATGATCTGGAGGGCAACCTGATCTCGGTGCCCGAAGAACAGGAAGAATTCGGTCAGGTCGACAAATCCTGCCTGGGCCTGAAACCCGCCAGGGTCGACATCTGGAAGTCGATGATCTTTGTGCACCCCGACCCCGACGCGCCCTCGATCGCCGAATGGTTCGGGCCGGTCGAGCCGCATATCGGCCCGCACGTTCCCGAAGAACTGGTCGAATACGAAGAACTGAACAACAGCTACGAGATCAAGGCCAACTGGAAGGTGGTGGTCGAGAATTACATCGACGTCTACCACCTGAGCCATCTGCATTCGAACACGCTGCAGATGTATGACCACAAGGCGGCGAAATACCACTGGGAAGGCCCCCACTACATGTTCTGGGAACCGCCGGTCGAGGCATTCCTAAAGGATCAGGAGGCCAAGCTGATCGCCCCACGGGTGATCCCAAAGGACATGAACGGCGCCTGGGTACCGATGCTGTTCCCGGGGATCGGGCTGGCCGGGTCCGAGGATGGCTGGAACATCTTCATTGTCGAACCGCTGGGCCCTGAACTGACCCGCGTCAGCAACCGGGGGCGGGTCTCGAACAGCTCTGGCTGGGATTTTGCCAAGCAGGAAATGCGGTCCTCGAATTTCTGGACCAAGTTCGGCCTCAGCGGCAAGTACGAAGACCATGACGCCATGAGCGAGGATGACCCGATGGTCGCGGGCGACTTCACCGGCGAGGATATCTATGCCTGCGAACAGCAGCAGAAATCGTTGAAATCCCCTTATTTCGAAACTGGTCCCGCCGCCGTCGGCGAAAGCCCGGTGGTCGATCACCAGAAGGTCGTTCTCGAATGGTTGGGAGAGGGCAAATGAACGCACGCAGCTTCCACCCGCTGACCGTTCTCGACACCCGCGACGAAATCGGCGGCATGGCCAGGACGGTCATGTTCGACGTGCCTGACGGCCTGCGCGAAACCTTCGCCTGGCGGCCCGGCCAGCACCTGTCGTTCCGCATTGCGGTGAACGGAGAGGAACAGCGCCGCAGCTACTCGATCTCGTCCTCGCCTTTCACCGGTGATCCGCTGCGGATCACAGTGAAGCGGGTTCGGGACGGTGTGGTCAGCAACCACATCAACGACAACGTGCGGAAAGGAGACGTGATCGAGGTGATGCCGCCCTTTGGCGGGTTCTGCCTCGATCCCGGCGCAACGTCGCGACGCACGCATTACTTCTTTGGCGCCGGCTCTGGCATCACACCGCTTTATGCGATGCTCAGCTCGGTCATGGCGGCAGAGCCCAACTCCTTCGCGCATCTGGCCTATGGCAACAACAACGAAAAATCCATTCTGCTGCACGATGAACTGAACGCCGTCTGGGAAACCAATCCCGAGCGGATGACGGTCCATCACATCTTTTCCAAACCCGGTTTCTGGTCCTCTGCCGATTACTGGCGCAAGGGCATTATCGACAAACCCGCGATCGAGGCGCTGATCGCCGAGAACCCACCCTATGCGCAGGACGCGCACTACTATATCTGCGGGCCGGGCGGGATGAACAAGGCGGTCAAGGCCGCATTGATGTCGCTCGACGTGCCCGCCAACCGCATCCACATGGAAAGCTATGGCGGCGTGGCAGAGCTCGACACCAGCGTTGAAGGCGTGGCCGCAACGGCAGACATCACACTCGGCGGCACCCGGCATTCCATCGACGTGGCCAAGGGGCAAACGGTTCTCGAAGCGGCCAAATCCGCAGGGCTGAAACCACCCTTTTCCTGCCAGTCGGGCGTCTGCGGCGCCTGCCGCGCCAAGCTGACCAAAGGCGATGTCCACATGCGCGCCCGCATGGCGCTCGAGGACGCGGATATTGCGAAAGGGGCGATCCTGACCTGCCAGTCGCTGCCGGTGACGGAAGCCCTGACGCTCAGCTATGACTGATCGCTTCAAGGGCGACGAGGCCGGTACATTCTTCATCGCATGTATCGGCCTCACCCTGGTGACCTGGCGCATAAGCTTCACACTCGGCGCCTATGGCGAGGTGTTCTACACTGATTTCATCACCATCTGGCTCGTTTCGCTTGCCGCATTGGCTGCAGGTATGGTGATCGAGCGGACAGAGGACAACGTGCGCTATCTGACGTGGTGGGGCAGTGTTCTTCTTCTGTTGCCAAGCACGATGATGACCGCAACATTCTGGGCTCCTGACGTTACCGCGCTGCAAGGTGTCTTGCCATTGCTCCTTCTACCATCCATCCCTTACATCGCGTACATTCTGCTTTCCGTCGCAGTGCCAGAAGCGATTGAATTGCACAACCGCCGCCTTTTGCTCAGGCTGATTGTCATTGTATTCTCAGTCAACGTGGTCAGTTTTCTGGTCGGCATATTCAACTATGTGTTCATGTCCTGCGATGATTTCGCCTTGGCCGGAGATCTACCACCAAAAAACTGCTGGAGCGCTGCACCAAATTGAGTTGTTTGGGTACGCGTATGAACATGAAGGCCAATGTATTGACTACAGCCGTTCTTATTTGGCATCGCCTGCGATGGTTTCTCTGCGATCAGTTCCAGTGACCGGTTCTCCCGCTGCCTTGCAGCGATAAGGTTCGGACCTGTGTGAAACTTCTAGTGCCGTGTGCATTCGCAGCGTGAAAGTTAAATTCACAGGTTGGGCTCTCTTGGCACCTTCGCTGCCTAACGCGCCAATGACCGGGACTGGACGCCGCTGCCGTACACTTGGTCTGCATCGAACCGGTAGGACGCGGATGGGGTGGATGGCGTCTGCAGCCAACCGTCGCGCTTTGCGGCAAACTGCAGAAGACATCTTCTGCAAGGAAAGGAGCCCCACCATGGAAGTCACGACAATAGGATTGGATCTCGGTAAAGACGTCTTTCAGGTCCACGGAATCGCTGATGACGGTACGGTTGTCTTCAATCGTTCGATCCGCCGCAGACAATTGCTGAAGTTCTTTGAG
>NZ_JBXWQZ010000087.1:0-12473 GCF_059612645.1 Ruegeria sp. YKSF131
GCAGCGCATGGATGAGACCGGCGAAACCCAAGTCTCACTTAGTGATCCTGATGCCCGATCCATGGCAACAACGGCCCGGATGCCCCGCATTGTCGGCTACAATGTTCAAACGGCCGTCGAAGCCAATCACCACCTGATCGTTGCGCATGAAGTAACAATGCTTGGGTTCGACCGGGATGCCTTGTCGATGATGGCCGCGGCAGCAAATGATGTCATGACGACAGATCAGCTCACAGCAATCGCGGATAAAGGTTACTACAAGAGCGAGGAGATTGTCGCCAGCGAAGAGGCTGGTATCTCGGTTGTCGTTCCCAAACCCATGACATCAAACGCCGCTGCACGCGGTCAGTTTGACAAGGCTGACTTCGCATATGACAGCGGCAAGGATGTCTATGTCTGCCCGGCAGGCAAGCAACTGACCTACAGATTTACCGGCCAGCAAGACGGCAAGGCCATCAGAGCGTATTGGTCTGGGGCCTGCGCCGATTGCGTCATCAAGGACAAATGCACGGCCAGCAAGGAACGGCGCGTGCGTCGATGGGAGAAAGAGGATGTGCTTGAGCGAGTACAAGAAAGGTTGGACGCAGACCCAGCCCAACTGGCCGTCCGCAGCATGACCGTCGAGCATCCCTACGGCACGATCAAATCATGGATGGGCGCGACGCACTTCACGATGCGCAGGTTGAAAAATGTCGCCACCGAGATGGCGCTGCACGTACTCGCCTACAACATGTCCCGCGTGCTGAAGATCATGGGCGTACCAGCGATCATCGCAGCTATGAACGCGTAAGAGCCCTCGTTTGCCCTGAAATTTGCGCCCAAATGGCCCTATCCGTCTCAGATGGCTTCCGCCGACCTCACAATCCATCCTGTCCATCAAAATGATGATCCCAAGCCAAAAAAGGACACAAAAGTCAAAACCGATTGGAGGCTCCGAGATCAACCAAGTTTCCACACACCCTCTCCGCAACGCGGAAGTCTAGTCGTAGAAACTATGAAGTCCGCTTGGCGCTTCAAATCTGACATCTCAATTGTGTTCGGCAACGGTGGTTATGCCCTCCCGTAACCATTCTTCTAGGCCGAATATCAAACACTTAGCCGCGCAACCCGCGGGGCGTTTTGCATTGGAGCTTTGGCGCTGGAAGCACCGTGGAAGCAATAGGGGTTAGAAAACTGCGCAGCTGGCCCCCAACAGTATTTTGCGTCACCTCAGTACAAGGTCCTCAAGTTCAGGCATTAGAACAACGCTTTCCTGTTCGTTCGGGTCCGTGCGCGCGATAACTGCAACTGCGGGTTCATTCCCATCGTTGAACGGAAGGTGCGGAGTGTTTGCCGGTATATAGATCAGGTCTCCTGCTTGCGTTTCCATAACGTGTTCCAGCCTGTCGCCCCAATACATCTTCGCAGACCCGGAAATCACATAAATCGCGGTTTCATGTGTCTCATGTTTATGCGCCCTGGCGCGCCCTCCGGGCGGGACCGTAAGCAGATGCATGCAGATAGCTTGGCTTCCTACCGTCTGTCTGGCGATGCCTTCGAAGTAATCGAACCCCTGTTTCCCGGTATAGGTTTCGCCGGGGCGCAGTTTCACACAATCCGCCATTTAGGTATTCCTTCCTAAGACTTGAGCGAGATAATGATACGCCAGCTTCGCTACGAAACGTAGGGAAATCACAGGCGGGTTGCGGGTAGAGGAACTTAAGAGCCAAATAAACGAACCGCATGCCGGGGGATACGGCCTGAGATAAATAAGGACAAAGAAAGCCATATTCGCGGACGTTACTCATACCAAACTGTGCACGTAGCCATGAGAGGTCTGCACCTCGAACAACCCCCTCCAAAATCATCCCTGTTGGGCGGCCACATGGAGTGTTGCCAGTGAAGAACCTTGGAAAGATTTCATTATCTCGGGTCAGAAAAAGGGTCCGGAGGGGTGTTCAATCGCAGATGCCGCATGAATGCCCGTGCGATCCTTGGAACCGGTTTTTGATCCGAGACCACAAAATGGCCCCGGTACCGCATTGGAGATTCAAATCGGACAAATGCCAGATCGGGAGATCGGTAATGGTAGACGGGAAAGGGATTGATAACAGACAGCCCCAATCCTTCGCGCGCCATGTCGGCAGCGGCAAATGAGGTTGAAACTTCGGCAACGATCCTCGGTTTAGCGCGCACCTGTTGAAGCAACCGGTCCAGCTGCCCGCGCCGCCCGTGTCGATATGTCAGTGCGATCAACTCTTGCTCATGCAAGTCTGAAGGCGTCAGAACGGTGCGTTCAGACAGAGGATGTTCAGGGCGCATGACGCAAACGGCTGGTGACTCGCGAAATGGAATAAGTTTGATGCCAGCGCGGCTTTGTTCAATCCCGGTCACGGCAAGATCAAATCGATTCTCAAGCACGCCTAGCGTGACCATATCTGATGTTGTCACCTCAAGGTTTACGAAAAAACCGGGATTCCCGCGAATGAAACTGGCGATGAGGGAAACGATGTATCGATGAGCGTAGCTGGGTGGTGCAACGAGACGCAGTGTTTCTTGCACTGTTTCGCCCGGGCCATCGATCCTGTCCAAAGCCTCGAACAAAGGATCCAATCGCATATTCAGCCTTACGGCTTCTTGCGTCGGTCGCAATCTGCCTGCATCCCGTTCGAACAGTGTTCTACCCAACCGATCCTCCAGGCTGCTGACCGAGCGACTGACCGCAGACTGAGACAAGCCGAGCTGTCGTGCGGCGGCTGCTGTTGTTCCAGACTGCATGAGCGCACGGAGCGCCTGGTATTCCGGCAAAGAATGCCAGTTGCGAGGTTTCTTCATTGCTGGGCACCCGCATGATTCCGACTAGCTCTATGAGTAAAACTCATCAAGATTTTTTACAATTATGATGATTACGTCTGTTAGCGTGTGTCGAAATGACACTAACCTGGGTAAAGTGAGTTTGAGCACCTCCCCTCTTATCTATGATGGGCACAATGATGTTCTGTCAAAACTGGCCTCGTCAGGTGGTCTGCCCGAAGCGGGCCGTTTCCTGACCGGGCTCGAAGGTGCGATTGACTCTGTTAAATCCAAGGCCGGTGGATTTGGCGGAGGCTTCTTTGCCGTTTGGGTGCCTTCGCCTATCGATGCCGATGCAAAAATGGAAGAAATGGTCCAGCCCAGCTATGACCTGCCGCTTCCCAATCATATTGACGCTGAAGATGCTCTGCCTTCAGCGCTGGGGCAGATTGCGATCCTGCTGGAACTGGAACGTTTGGGGGCGTTGAAAGTGGTTCGATCGGTTTCGGATATCCGGAACAGCATGGCGCAAGGCCAGATGGCGGCCATTTTTCACATTGAGGGTGCCGAGGCGATTGATGCCGATCTGCATTCGCTTGACGTGTTTCATGCAGCGGGGTTGCGATCGCTTGGGCCAGTGTGGAGCCGACCCAACATTTTCGGCCATGGTGTGCCGTTTAGATATCCATCGGGGCCGGATACTGGCCCTGGATTGACAGATCATGGACTGCGGCTTGTGCAGCGTTGCAACGCGCTGGGGATCATGCTGGATTTGTCGCATCTCAATGAAAATGGTTTCTGGGATGTAGCGCGGTATTCGGATGCGCCTTTGGTCGCCACGCATTCGAATGCCCAAGCCATCTGTCCGCACGCGCGGAATCTGACCGATGACCAGCTTCGCACCATCGCGGAAAGCGACGGGATGGTCGGGTTGAATTTTGCCACTGCGTTTCTGCGCGAGGATGGTCGGATGCTTTCCGATGTGCCGTTGACGCAGGTTCTGAAGCACCTTGACCACCTGATCGGGATAATGGGTGAAGACCGGGTCGGGCTTGGGTCCGATTATGACGGGGCAGTCGTGCCGGACGACGTGAAGGACGTCTCGATGCTGCCTCGATTGAGGGATGCCATGGTGACCCATGGATACGGCGAAGAGCTCATCAAGAAGCTCTGCCACGAAAACTGGTTGCGTGTTCTTGAGAAGACCTGGGGATCGTAACCGTTAGTGAAGACTTGATGACAGAGAGGACAAAATGAACGCATTTAACAGATTGCTTACCGGTGCGGCGCTGGGATTGGCGCTGGCCGTGACCTCGACTTCGGCAATGGCCGAAACGCCGCCGAACATGCTGGTTATTGCGCATCGTATCGACGATATCACGACGCTGGATCCGGCCGAAAGCTTTGAGTTTGCGGGTTCGGATGTCAGCCGGAATGTCTATCAGAAGCTGGTGAACTTCGACCCGCTCAATCTGGATGCCGGCTATCAGCCCGACATCGCTGAAAGTTGGGATGTGTCTGAAGACGGCAAATCGATTACCTTCAATATCAGGGAAGGACTGACCTTTCATTCCGGGAATCCGGTGACGGCCGAAGATGTTGAATTTTCACTGCGTCGTGCGATCATTCTAAACAAGACCCCGGCATTTATCCTGACCCAGTTTGGGTTCACGCCGGAAAATGTCGAACAAACGATTGTCGCGGATGGCAACACTCTGACAATCACAACGGACAAACCCTATGCGACATCCTTCGTTCTGAACTGTCTGACCGCTACCATCGGCGGCATTGTCGATAAGAAGACGGTGATGGAACACGACAAGGATGGCGATCTGGGCAACGAATGGCTCAAGACCAATACTGCTGGATCTGGTGCTTATAGCCTGGTCAGTTGGAAGCCCAATGAAAGCGTAACACTGAAGTCGAACCCTGATTTCTACTTGGGTGCTCCGGCCATGGAGCGTGTGGTTGTCCGCCACGTTCAGGAAAGCGCCAGCCAGCGCCTGTTGCTGGAACGTGGTGATATCGATGTCGCGCGCAACCTGAACCCAGAAGATGTTGCCGGCGCTTCATCTGTTGCCGGCGTAAAGATCGCAGACGAGCTTAAGGGCCGCCTGATGTATGTTTCGCTGAGCCAGAAACACCCCGAGCTTAGCAAGCCTCAGGTTCGGCAGGCGTTCAAATACCTGGTTGACTATGAAGGGATGCGTGACAGCTTCCTGAAGGGGCAATACACGATCCACCAAAATTTCCTGCCCCAAACCTATCTCGGTGCCTCTGACGAAACGCCGTTCAGCTTTGATGTTGAAAAAGCCAAGGCACTGCTGGATGAAGCAGGTGTAAGCGGGCTTGAGATTGAAGTTGGTGTACGTGAAGCGCAGGAACGGATCGAAATCGCCCAGTCGCTGCAGAATGCGCTGAGTCAGGTTGGCATCACGATGAACATCACCGTGGGAACCGCCAAACAAATTCTGGCGCGGTATCGTGCGCGGGAACTGGATGTTTATCTTGGCGCATGGGGGCCGGACTATCCCGACCCGCAGACGAACGCAGGTACCTTTGCCTATAACCCGGATAACTCGGACGAAGCCAATGCCACAGGATTGCTGGCATGGCGGAATTCTTGGGATACCGGCGGGCTGACCGACAAAACGGACGCGGCTGTTGTCGAAAACGACACCGCGAAACGCGCTGACATGTACAAGGAAATCCAGGCCGAGTTCCGCGAGACTTCGCCGTTTGTCATCATGTTCCAGCAGATCGAGCAATCGGCCCTGCGTGAAAACGTGACGAATTTCTCAACCGGTCAGGCGATAACTTCGGCGTCGTATTGGCAGGTGACCAAGTAAATGGCACTGGCCGAAAGACCAACTGAGGGGCGCCGCTCGGCGCCTCTTATCCATTGGATCAAGAGTATCCTGAAAACTATTGGCACCATCGCAATTACAATGCTGGGTCTGCTTTTCGTGACCTTCATTATCGGTCGCGTGATGCCGATCGACCCGGTGCTGGCGATCGTAGGCGAACGCGCATCGCAATCGACTTATGATGCGGTCTATCAACAGCTTGGCCTTGATAAACCGCTGCTGGTTCAGTTTGGATATTACCTTTGGGATGTTTTGCACGGCGATTTTGGCGATTCACTTCTGAATGCGCGCCCGGTTTCTCAGGATATTGCCCGCGTCTTCCCTGCTACGCTGGAATTGGCGACATTGGGTGTTTTGATTGGCATATTTCTGGGTGTTCCGCTTGGTGTGATCGCCGCAGTCAAGCGCGGATCGTGGATCGATCAGATCGCCCGTGTGGTCGCGCTTGTCGGGTATTCAATGCCAATATTCTGGCTGGGGCTCATGGGGCTTTTGGTCTTTTATGGGATACTTGGCTGGGTCGGTGGCCCGGGCCGCCTGGATATCTTCTATGAAGACCTTGTTCCCACGCGAACAGGGTTGATCTTGCTTGACAGTGCCTTGGCCCAGGATTGGGATGTTTTCCGGAACGCGTTGTCCCATATCATCCTGCCCGCAGCTTTGCTGGGGTACTACTCGCTTGCCTACATTAGCCGGATGACCCGATCCTTCATGCTGGAACAGTTGTCAGCCGAGTATGTCATCACTGCCCGCGTCAAAGGGCTGTCTGAAAGGCAGGTTATCTGGCGCCACGCCTTCAAGAATATCCGAGTGCAGCTGATCACAGTGATCGCACTGAGCTATGCCAACTTGTTAGAAGGATCAGTTCTGACCGAGATCATCTTTAGCTGGCCGGGGATCGGCAGCTATATCACGACGGCTTTGCTGAGCGCCGATATGAATGCCGTTCTTGGAGGAACCGTTGTGGTCGGGCTGATCTTTATCTGCCTGAACATATTCTCGGATCTTCTTTACCGATTCTTTGATCCGAGGTCGAAATGAGCGACATGACCTTGCGCCAGTGGCTGCTGACCGACGAGCCGACTTCGCGCCGCCATGCCAGATTGGCCAGCTTCTACAAAGGCTGGCTGACTTTGCGATCAAACTCGATGGCAATGGTCGGGTTTGCGATCCTTGTCATCCTTGTTCTGACAGCGGTCTTTGCGCCTTTTCTCGCGCCGCATGATCCCTTTGTTCAGAGCCTGTCCAGCCGTCTTCTTCCCATCGGGGCTGAAGGGCACTTGCTGGGAACCGACAGCTTGGGGCGGGATATTCTGTCACGCCTGATCTATGGGGCCCGAATTACACTGTACATCGTGGCGCTTGTGGCGCTCATCGCACCGATTGCGGGGCTTCTGGTCGGGACGGTTGCGGGATATGTGGGGGGATGGACGGATGTAATCCTCATGCGCATCACGGATATTTTCCTCGCTTTTCCACGACTTGTTCTGGCGTTGGCGTTTGTCGCGGCGCTTGGGGCAGGGATTGAAAACGCGGTTCTGGCAATCTCGCTCACGGCATGGCCGCCCTATGCGCGTATGGCACGTGCAGAAACCCTGACCATCCGGTCAACCGACTATATCAACGCGATCCGCCTTCAGGGTGCCGGGCCGCTGCGCATCATCACCCGGCATATCTGGCCACTGTGCATCTCATCTTTGATCGTGCGGGTCACGCTGGATATGGCCGGGATCATCCTGGCCGCCGCCGGCCTTGGTTTTCTGGGGTTGGGGGCACAACCTCCAAGTCCGGAATGGGGTGCCATGATATCCGAGGGTCGACGTTTCATCCTTGATCACTGGTGGGTGGCAACGGTGCCGGGGCTAGCAATTTTCACGGTTTCGCTGGCCTTCAACCTATTGGGTGATGGCCTGCGGGACGCGCTTGATCCAAAGGACGGTGGCCAATGAACTTACTCGACATCGAAGATCTGTGGGTTCGTTTCCCAACCCGTCAGGGCGTGTTTGACGCCGTGCGTGGCGTGTCGTTTTCGCTCGGGCGCGAGCGTCTGGGGATTGTCGGCGAAAGCGGCTCGGGCAAGTCGATGACGGGACGGGCCATTCTGCGCCTGATCCGAAATCCGGGTATCGTCGAGGCCAAACACATCAATCTGGAAGGCCGAGACCTGATGAAGCTCAGCGAGCGCGAGATGCGTGAGGTGCGAGGCAAGCAGATCTCGATGGTGATGCAGGACCCCAAGTTTTCTCTGAACCCGGTGGTCACGGTTGGCGAGCAACTTATGGAGGCATACCTCCAGCACAATTCCGGCTCTAAGGCCCACGCGAAAAAGATGGCTATCGAGATGTTGGATAACGTCTCAATCCGTGATCCTGAGCGGGTGATGCGAGCATACCCGCATGAGGTGTCTGGGGGTATGGGGCAGCGCATTATGATTGCGATGATGTTGATTCCCAATCCCAAGATTCTGATTGCCGACGAACCAACTTCGGCGCTTGATGTCAGTGTTCAGCGGCAGGTGCTGAACATCATGGATGGATTGGTCAAGGAACGGGGGATGGGCCTGATATTCATCAGCCACGACCTGAATCTGGTGTCTGAGTTCTGTGACCGTGTCCTCATCATGTATTCTGGTCGGATCGTCGAGGTCTGCGAGGCTGACAAGCTGCATCAGGCCCAACATCCCTATACCCAGGGCTTGCTAAACTCGCTGCCGCGCCTTGATGAAAAATGCACCCACCTGAGTGTTCTCACACGCGATCCGTCTTGGTCCGAAGCCCCGAGCGTGAGGGGCTGAAATGAAGGCACTGGAAATCAACCATCTGAATGTCTGGTTTGGTCACGCGCACGACCGGGTCGATGCGGTGAAAGACGCAAACCTTGAAGTCGCGCAGGGCGAGAGTTTTGGCCTTGTTGGCGAAAGCGGTTCCGGCAAGTCGACAATTCTGAGGGCAATAACGGGGCTTGCACCGCAATGGTCGGGCACAATCCGCGTAGAAGGTCAGGCTATATCCGGGTCCCGGCGGGATCGGTCATTCTTTCGGACCGTCCAGATGGTGTTTCAGGACCCCTACGCGTCTTTGCATCCGCGGCACACTGTTGATCAGGTTCTCAGTGAAACAATTCATCTGCATGGGTTTGAAGATATCGATAAACGCGTGAGCGATTTGCTCAACGACGTCGGACTTGGGCGAAGATTCCGGTTTCGGTATCCACACCAGCTTTCCGGTGGTCAACGACAACGCGTGGCAATCGCAAGGGCCTTGGCAGGTGAGCCGGACATTTTGCTTTTGGACGAACCCACGTCGGCTTTGGATGTCAGCGTTCAGGCCGAGGTGCTCAACCTGCTGACTGACCTGCGCAAACAGCGCGGATTGACCTATCTGATGGTATCTCATGATCTTCCGGTTATCGCACATATGTGCGAGCAATTGGCAGTTATGAGAAATGGTGAAATAGTTGAGGTCATGTCCTCGGAAACTCTGCGTTTGGGGAACCCAAGCCACGAGTATTCCAAGCAATTGTTGACCGCATCTGTTGCCCCAAACCAGTAGCGACTTCGTTAGAAGCGGGATTTATCCTTCGTATGATCAGTTCGGGTGACGCACGACAGCGGCCTTTAGCATTTCCTGTGTGAACGCATCCTGTGATTAATAAGGACCGTGTTGGCGGTACAGCGATCGAGATATTGGAAAAGGCTACAAATTGTGCAACCGTGAAGTATGCAAGGAATGCAATATAAATTCTGGCAACGAGGTCACTGATGAAAAGCAAGGTGCAATACTTGGCGATAGCGTTTGCGTTACTGATCGCACCGCCTATTTCAGCCCAGCAATCTGACTGGTCTTTTGCGGGCACCGCTTATCTGTTCATGGCCGAAACGGATATTTCCCTTAGAACACCAAGTGGAACAATCGACGGCACGTTGAGTTTTTCAGACGCTCTCGAAAACCTGGACTTTGCGTTTATGGGCGGCATTTCCGCGTCTAACGGGCGCTGGTTGTTGCTTGCTGACTATAACTACACCGATTTGACGTTCAGTAATTCAACTCCTGGCCCAGCGTTTTCGAGTTTGGACACCTCCGCCACCACGCAATTTCTCAGCGGCTATGTCGGATACCGTGTTTATGAGACACCCGCGATCAGCGTGGCCCTTGCCGGCGGGTTCAGGTGGTTCAGCACGGAAACCACATTCCGATTGCAACCGGGGATCGTCGCCGGGCGAAGTGTGACGATCGACGACAACTGGACTGATCCGGTCGTCGCTGCCCGCGCACGAGTTCGGATTTCTGACAAATGGTCAGGGACCGGATTTGTGGATTACGGTGGATTTCGGAGCGGTAGCGAAACCTGGCAAGTTCTGCTGACCGCGGATTATGAAATCAATGACAGATGGCTGATCCGGGGCGGCTACCGCTATATCTCCTTTGATCATGAGATCAACGGCAATGATTTCAGGTTTGACCAGTCAGGCCCGTTGCTGGGGGCAACATACAGGTTCTGAAGATAACGTCAGGCGCATCCTTTGATACTAACCTGTTACGTGTTGGGGGTTGGACGATGACTTGGGGAAACGGATGGCGCTCGGATGGTGCCTGGCCATTGCGGATCGTGTTGACCAATTCTATGGGCCTGTCACGGAATTGTGCCGACCCTTTTACTTGGTATTTTGCCAAAATGGCGTGACATCATGGCATCAAAACCAACTCCGCAATTTCGCGCTGCAGCGGTGCGTGTAGCATTGCCGTTCGAATGTCAAAAAAGTGTTCGACAGAGGTGTTCCGTTGGCACCTGCGTGGAATAACCCCGTCAAATTAGTTGCCCAATAAGCGGGCGAGTTTTACCCGATCAACTTTGGATCTGTGGCGCTTGTCCATTGGCATCTTCCTCACGTGGGTCACTTTGGCAATGCCAAGATCCTTCGCCAGCCTGGCCCAGTTTGACAACTGATGCGCGTCACCTTCAATGCATAAAGTGGAACTTCCATTTAGGCTCATGAGCGCGCAGTGCGTCACGCTCGGCCATTGCCGGGCAGCTATTTCGATGGCGAATGGAAAAGTGCGGCCAGCTGAGGTTGCCACATCGCTCGCTACTCTACCCCACAACCACAAACGACCTAGATCATCCAACCGCCCAGCGTCGCCGGTTCGATGCCAGATCGTAGTGTCGTCCTTGATCTTATTTTCCTTGGAGTGTGCGGGATCAAGATAGCCATCATTTACATGATCGCCCGCCACCTGTATTTCATCCTCTCGAATTCGGAGTTTGATTTGCGAAACCGGACACCCAACAAGTAGTCCCTTGCCCGCTGCCATTTCACGTTGGTCGGTTTCGGAGATGTCACGCGCATCAAGATGCGCAATCGGTTCAGCTTCGGTTGACCCGTAGACGCAGATCACTTCCAGGTCGAAATGGGCAAGAAGCCTTTCGACCAGGTCAGGGAACACCGGACCGCCGCCAGTGAAAACTGTGTGTAGGGAACCGATATCTGTACACTGTGTCAGTTTTTCGCATAATGACGGAGGGATCAGAAGCCGGGTAACGTGTTGCTTCGATATCCAATCCGCCAACTGTTCGGGAGAAAGCCGCTCCAGTTTGCTCATCTTCCAGTTCGGCAGAACAGTCATGCGCCCGGCCGCAAGGTTTATCAGGGTGAACACCGGGAACGCTACCAGATCCCGCTCTGCTTCATTACTGTCAAGAAGCGGTGCGATGGCATCATGTTGTGCCATCAGAAACGCATGACTGCGGGGGATGGCCTTTGGCTGACCTGTTGTCCCGGACGTAAAGGAAATGAGCGCCGTGTCACTGTCTTTTACAACAGCTTTCCTCAGGTCGCCCTTGGCATTGCCAGGTAGCAAAAGCCGCATCTTAATAAGTTCTGGCACAACAAACCCGAGCAGCGCAAAGAAACCCGATGCGCAAAAGGCCTTGGGTCGGGTCGCTCTCGCTGCATGACGCAGCCCAGCGAGTCCCATAGCTGGTTCAGGCAAAACCACCGTTGCCCCCAATGACCACAAGGCCGCAAGACTAGCGTATAAATCAGCATTGACCGGCATCGCCAACAAAACGCGATCGCCATGGCCAAGCCCCTTACGTCCCCACTTTCCGGCCAATTGCTGCGCGCGTAACTGCAACTCTCGAAAGGTGACCTCGCGACCGTTGCTCTCTACGATGGCCGTTCGGTCTGGAAATCGGTCGACGGCAACGGCAAAATGATCCAGCAGATTAATCATCCAGGCGCAACCCGAACAGGTTATACCGCCGGAATACCTTAGCCCCTTCGACAACGCTGCGGTCGGCGGATTTGTTATCATCATGTATCAGCGCGTGGATGGCTGTTTTAAAACCAAGATTTAGTGCCGATCTATGGAAATGACTGGCCAAATGACGACCTGCGCCGCGCTCAAGGCTTGCATACGTCTTTAAGACGGCCGCAGTTGGATTTGGGCCTTCTGCATAGTTAGGGATCCCAAACAGGAAACCTGCCAACGAGCCGTCCGGACGGCGAGCAAAGAAGATAAGCTCGCGCGTCAGAAGCGGAATGACGGGCATGTACATTGCAAGAAAATCACTCTCAGAAATAGGTTTATAGAAGGCGTTTTTGGAAAAAGCCTCAACTGACAGTTGGTACACTTGCCGGAACAATCCTTCAGGGTTGGTTCCGTCCCAGGGTTCGACATCAAACGCGTCGGTTGCAGAAAGAGGCGACCTGGACGTTTGTACCTGTCTGACGTCAGCGCCAATGGGACAGTTTAGGTCGATTTGATAAGAGAGGGTTTCTGGCTCATCGTAACCGCCAAGGAGTGGAGATGAGAAAGAAACCCGGAACCAAGC